>QMLW01000088.1 GCA_003646935.1 Deltaproteobacteria bacterium | reverse complement strand
CTTGAGGCTCGTTGCCATGATCTTATCCCACAATCCCTCATCTGCCTCCGCCACTGAGGGCGTCAAGATGTTCGTGCCCACGTTATTCACGAGGATATCAAGCTTCCCGAACTTCTCATCCAAGGCCTTGATCAGGTCCCTTACCTCATCGGACCTGCCCACGTTCACATCCCTTGCCATCACTTCCAGCCCGCGCTTCTTGAACTCCTCTTGGGCTTGATCGAGGTTTTCCTTCTTCCTGCTGCATATGGCCACCTGAGCGCCCCTCTCAGCCATGGCCAGGGCGATGTCCTCGCCAAGGCCCTTGCTCCCGCCGGTTACCAGCGCGACTTTGCCAGAAAAATCCATGTCCTTTGCAGCCATGTATTCCCCCTTGTTACAGGTGCCTTTCAATGATAACAGGACTTTGTCTTTATTACCGCCGAATACCACTGAGAAGAAATTTCAATTTCACCTGAGCAGACGTGATCTATCGCCTTATCGTCCCGATAATATCCTTAAACTCCTCCTCCGTGAGCACCCGTTTCAGGTCATGTGATCGGCGTTTCACCTCTTTGAGCACCGCCATGGCCTCATCCTCGGTGAGCTTGATGTTCAGCCTCTCCGCCCAGAGGTTCACGTTATCGAGGCCGCTCTTCTTGCCCATGACGATCTGAGGGGGTGCATGGCCCACGAAATCGGGGTGTACGGGAAACACGGTGGTGGGGTTTTGCTCAAAGACATTCCTAAACCAGCCGGTGACGATTCCCGACTCTATGGTATAGGCATCATCGCCGATAAAGGGCCTGTTGCTCGATACCGTTACCCCGGAGAGCTCCTGCACGAGTTTAGCGGCCTCGTTGAGCTTGGCGTAGTCGATGCCGGTATCGATCCCGTAGAGGGTTAAAAGGGCCAGAACCGTTTCCTCCATGGGGGTGTTGCCCGCCCGCTCACCGATCCCGGTGATGGTGGTGTGGATGACCTCGCCGCCTGCCAGCACCGCATTGATGGTGTTGGCCACGCCCAGCCCGAAGTCGGGGTGAAAGTGGATCTCAACGGGCTTGTCGATCCTCTCCTTTACCTTTCTGGTGAAATAGGTGGCCGCCTGGGGGGAGAGCACCCCGAAGGTATCCACCAGGGTGAAGGCGTCCATGTGGCCCTCGGTGGCAACCCGGTCCACCAGATCCAGGAGCCAGCTGAGGTCGGATCGGGTGGCGTCGATGGTGAAGAACACCGTGTAGAGCCCCTGCTCCTTGGCCGCTGCCGTGGCCTTGATGGAGAGCTCGATGGCCTTCTCGAGCGGCCACTTATAGCCCTGCTCGATAAGGTGCTTGCTGGAGGGGATCTCGATCACGATACCCGATACCCCGCAGTCTGCCGCGAGCTTCACGTCCGGGACCATACACCTACTGAAACAGAAAATCTCTGAGGATAAATTCCGCTTGGCGATCTCCCTGATGGCCGCCTCATCGTTGGGAGAGACCGCGGGCATGCCCGTTTCGATGCGGTGAACCCCTATCTCGGCGAGTTTCTCGGCGATCCTGATCTTATCGTCCTTGGTGAAGATGACCTTGGCCTGCTGCTCGCCGTCCCGCAAGGTAATGTCGTGGACCTTCACTGTTTTCGGCGGGGTGAAATCCTTGGTGACCTCCGGGAGGTAGTTCCAGGGGCTCACGTGCCAGTGGGGGGTTTTCCACGGATGATCGCCCTTTATTCGAACATTATTCATGGTGCGTTATCCTCCTTTCGCTGATCTCAATCCTCGCTATCTCTTGCTCTATGGAGACACAGGTACAGGCTTTGTGGTATACTCAGCGATCATTGAATTGTCAAATCTTTAGTGCTCATCGGTTTCATGAACATGAGGCAAGGTGAAATCGGGCTATATCTCACGAATGCTTGGCAGTAACGCCCTGATCGCCCTTATGTGCGTAGTCGGCATTGGAGGCGTCTCCTATGGTATGCTCAACGACGATAACGTGGTATTCATCATCGGCGTTCTATTCGCAATAGCAGGGTACCTGCTTATCAGGAGAAGGCTAAAGCACCATATTCGCGATAACCTTTAGACAGCTCATGCACCCCTTCCCAACGGCACCAGTCGACACGGTCGGCCAAAAGGTTGACGGTGAACCTCGACTTGAGAGAGGAGGTAATTATGCAACCAGACCCAACTTCCCTGCGGAAGCGAATTGATCACACCATTCCCCTTATCGGGCTCTATGATGCACCCGACGCATCTTCCTTCGTTCCCGTAATCGCCCCCTTCGGCTCGGGTTGTATGGAGCTGGTCTCCTTGTTTGACGGCCTGGACATCGCCCAGGCCGTCATTGGCGCCACCGATATCGCCATGCGCCAGCATCTGTCACCGGATATCCTCGTCCTCACCGTGACGAAACCGTTGTTCGCACAGCTCTGCGAGTTGGACGAGAAGAGCTTCCTCTACAAGCCCTTTTGGAAGAACCTAAGAAAGGCGAGGGGATTGCTAAATCACTAAAGGTAAGGATTACTTCTTCTTTGACTTGAGCGCCTGCTGGAGCTTCTCTCCCAGGGAACCCAGGGGTTTCCCTGAATCCCCGGCAAAGCTCTGCCAATGCTCCTCAGCGCCTGCATTACTAGGTGCGAGGGTTATCCTTCGTTTCTCGGGATCGATTCCCTTTACCACAACAGGAACAACCTGGCCTACTTCTACGACATCTTCTGGCCTCAGAACCCGCTTTGTATAGCTCATCTCACTGATATGGACCAATCCCTCTATCCCGGGCGCTATCTCCACAAAGGCACCGAACTCGGCACACCTGGTAACCCTACCAGCGGCTTTATCTCCTGGGCGAAACATCTCTCCCACTGTACTCCATGGATCCGCGGTAAGCTGCTTTATCGAAAGCGTAATCCGTATCCCCTCTGGTCTCTCGCCTCCTTCAATCCCGATTATCTTCACCCTGACCGTCTCCCCCACATTGAGCACCTCCTCTGGCCTCTCCACGCGCGACCAGCTCAGCTCGGAGATGTGAACCATGCCTTCGATACCAGGAAAGAGCTCGACAAAGGCCCCATAGGGCACGATCCGCCGTACCTTCCCCTCACATTCGGCATCCACGGTGATTTCTTGAAGGAATCGCTCCCGTTCCGCCTCCAGCTCCCTGTTCAGGAGCTCTCTTCTTGAAAGGACGAGGTTCCTTCCATCCTCATCGAACTGGGTGATCACAAACCGGTAGGTGTTCCCCACGTAGGCTTCCGGATTCTCAACGTACTGCAAATCGATCTGACCGAGGGGGCAAAAGGCCCTCCTGTTCATGAGCTCCACGTTGAAACCACCTCTTACCAACCTCTTCACCTTGCCCTCAACGGGGATGCCCTTCTCATACGCATCGTTCAGAAGCCCGGCCCCACCCGCGCGAGAGATGGCCTTGGAAAGCCTGATCTCGTTGTCCCCACGTGAGACCACATAGAGCTCAAGAGCATCGCCTATTTTTAAAGGCATCTCCCCTTTCTCGTCGAGCAGCTCCGCCTTTTCCACGACGCCGTCTGACTTCGCCCCTATATCTATGAACACGCTCTCCCTTCCAATGGAGATAATCTCGCCCTTCACCTTTGAGCCTACCTCGATATCCTCGGCTGCTCCGCCACCATAGGACTCAAAGAGCTCTGCAAATCCCTCTTCCCTGCCGCTGTTCTTTTCTCTTTCACCTTCAGACATTGATGTTTTACCCGAAGAAGATTACACCGCCCATTCCAACGAGCAATTTATTTATTCGCAGTAAATCAATTTATCATGATTAAATCAAGCGAGTTGAAGGCATTTATCGGGTACATCTTCACATTTCAAGCTTGGTGTAACGGTGTCAAGGGAAAATTCGTATCGATAAAGGCCTTTTCGCGCCATCGGCTATAAGCTCGAGTGCTCACCTTCCTGACCCATTGAAAAATCTCAATTGGAATGTGGCGTAGATAATAATTGTAAAATCCCATGGGAATATATATAAGATCCCACTATGAAAATTTTCTTGCTACTGCTTTTCTGGAGCCTCTGGTTCGTGAACTTCTCCACCAGGACCGTCATCTCTCCGCTTCTTCCGATTTTCGAAGACGAGCTCGCCATTAGTCATGCAGCGGCGGGCAGCATCTTCTCCTTTGTCGCAGTAGGCTACACTATTACCCTCCTGTTGTCGGGATTGCTGTCCCCCCGTATTTGGGTACAAGAGAACTATCGTGTTAGGTTTTGTGATTCTGACCATCGCGGTCTTCTGCTTCATATATACCCACACGTACGCATCCATGGCCTTAATATGCCTTCTCATCGGCCTCGGAGCGGGAATCTATTTGCCGAGTGCAATTCCCCTTATAACGGCGACCTTTGGACGTGATAACTGGGGGAAAGCCATTGCCTTTCATGAAACGGCTGCATCTTCCAGCATCCTCGCGGTTCCCTTGCTCACGGCCCTTGCCCTGCGCTTCCTTCATTGGAGGATTCTTTTCTTCATCCTTAGCACAGCCTGTCTGAGCGTGCTCATCTCCTTCTGGGTGTTTTCCCCCTCCCCTCATCCATAAGAGGAGAAAGGGGCGCCCTTATCGCATATACTGAGCCGCAGGGATTTCTGGCTAACCACCATCCTGTGGATCTTCGCCGCATCGAACAGCCTCGGCCTCTACAATGTGATTCCTCTCATGCTCGTGAAGGAGAAGGGAATGGGTCTGGAGATTGCCAACACTCTCTTCGGCCTTTCCCGTGTTGGAGGCGTTTTCATCGTGGTCATTGCCGGGACAACTATTGCTATCGGGATGGTGGTCGGGGTTGGTATTGCCCCTGCGCTCCTGGGGGCGGTTGCCGATGCCTTGAGTTTTCAGGTGGGCATTCTAGGCCTTGGAGTGCTTACCGTCCTGTCATGCTTTATCCTGCGGTATCTCCAGAAGATCTAGCCAGGTGACGCTCTACCCGCCCATATCAATAGTATGGAACTAATGACCAGCATAATACTATATTCGATACAGCCGCAGAACGAAAAAAAAGCACGCTGAGCGGGACGCTACTTATTCCGGATCATTCCAGCGACTAGGTCTCCCTCAGGAACCTCGCGCATTCCTCGGGGCTCGTGGTGTTCAGATAGATGCCGGAGCCCAGCTCGAATCCCGCCACCTCATAACACTTGGGAAGTATTTGAATGTGCCAGTGGTAGTAGTCAGCCGGGTCCTCTTGATACGGCGCGCACTGTATCATGTAGTTGTAATCCGGATTATCGAGCCCTCGATACAGCCTGCCCAATACATCGATCAATACCCTGGCCAGGTCCTTCACCTCCGCCTCAGGGATCCCCGCAACCGATGCCCTATGCGCCTTCGGGAGGATCCACGTCTCAAAGGGGCTCCGCGAGAAAAAGGGCATAATAACCATAAAGTGCTCGGTCTCCGAGACCACCCTTCGATCAAGCATGCGCTCCTTGGCTATCATATCGCAGTATACACAGGTCCCCATGGTATCGTAGTACCTCACGGTCTCCTCGATTACGTGTCTGAAGTTCATCGGAACAATAGGGCTTGCAATGATCTGCGAATGGGGGTGCCGAATTGAAGTCCCCGCTCCTGGGCCGTTGTTTCTGAATATGGTTACCAACTCTACTTCGGGCCTTTCTATTAAGACCCCGTATCGCTCAACGTAGGATGCGAGTACGCCCTCAACTGCCTCAGCCGGCATTGTGGCAATAGTCTGCAGGTGATCGGGATGCTCAATAACCACCTCGTGATAGCCCTTTCCGTCCATGTGCATGAAAAGATCCCCAGCCCCCTCCGCCCTTCTCATCACCTCGCCCCCTCCAACCAAGGCGGGATACTTGTTGGGCACCACGCGAAGGGACCAATTCGGCTCTCCCCTACCTCCTCGATTGTCCCCATAGTAGGTGAGCACCGCCTCCCCGCAGCTCTCCTCATTTCCGGGACAAAACGGGCATGCGGATGTGCCCTCCGCTTCGAGATTCGAATCTATCTCCTGATCCATATGCTTCTGTAACTGGTCGGGCCGTTTCGCCCTTTCCGGCGCTATAATAACCCACCCCTTCGTGATTGGGTTACGTCGCAATTCAGACATGATTTCCCCCTCCCCCTCTTTTTGGCCTTGATCCTATTTTTTTATGGTTGTTTTTTCAATCTAAAAGATTCTATAAAGGCAGGTAGAGGGCTGATGGGAGCATGTATCCTTTGACATGATTCATATGGCCAACGGAAAGCTCGTAGAAGGGGAATCGATATGAAGTACCTACGTTATTTATTGGTGGCGGGTTTGCTGCTGAGCGCTTCTTTGAGCATTGGCTGTCCCGCTGTTCTGGTCGGTGGTGCTGCAGGTGGCGGCGCCGTAGCCTATATCAGGGGTGAGCTGAAAACAACTGAGGAGGTCTCATTGAATAGGTCCTGGAGGGCCGCCCAGACGGCCATGAGCGATCTGGAGTTCACAATTACCGATAAGGAAAAGGGTAGGATTTGATGTACGGCAAAATACGAGTTGCTCTCAGCACCCAACTGCAGGAAATTCGCGACCAAGGGCTCTATAAGGATGAGAGGGTTATCTCCGGACCTCAGGGTGTGGAGATAACGGTTGAAACCGGCGAGGAGGTCCTGAAATTCTGCGCGAACAACTACCTCGGGCTCTCCAGCCACCCGAAGGTTATTGAGGCCGCCCACAGGGCATTGGATGAGTGGGGGTACGGCATGTCATCGGTTCGCTTCATCTGCGGCACGCAGAGCATTCACAAGGAATTGGAACGCAAGACCTCTGAGTTCCTGGGCATGGATGATCTCGAGGCCAAACTCACCGAGGCCCGGGATGCGCAATACCGCCTCATCGCCACCGATGGGGTGCACCCCATCGTCCCCATTATGCTCTACGATGCAAAGCTCGCCCAGGATATGGCTGCCCAGCTCTTAGGAGAAGGCATCTACGTGATCGGGTTCAGCTACCCGGTGGTCCCCAAGGGACAGGCCCGCATTCGAGTCCAGATCTCGGCGGCACACACGAGGGCACACCTGGATACGGCAATAGACGCCTTCGAAAGGGTGGGAAAGCGGCTGGGGGTGGTGAAATAGCCATGGGTTGTTTGGGGCTCATACTCCTGCTATTCATCACGCTGCCCGTTGTTTTCATCCTTCTCTTTTTAAATGTGGTCACCATATCCTTTAGCAAGCTGGGCCTGTCGCCCGATTCCGCCTTCATGCTGCTGTTGGCAATCCTCATAGGAAGCACCATCAATATACCCATCTCGCGGCGCCGTATCGCCTACCGGTCGCCACGT
>QMLW01000087.1 GCA_003646935.1 Deltaproteobacteria bacterium | reverse complement strand
TCTCTTTTACATCCTCTGCAGAAAGCTCCCTCTGGACGGCATGTTCGTCATCAGGGGGCAGGTTTATGTAACAGTGCATGCAGCTACAGTTGCATCGTTCTGTGAGCTCAATATCCAACGTGGCTAGAATGGGCCCTGTGCGCTCCCAAAGTTGTGCGTCGTCTATGTTGATCTTTGTGTAGTAGGGGTGTTTTATCACTCTGCTCCCTCATGAGTGGCCTACAGTTCTTTTAAAAGCGGCACAATGTCGCCGCTTTTATCGAAGTAGAGCGCGTAGCATGGCACCTCCGAAGCTATATCCTCCACCAGGGAAAGCACACGGTCCCACCAATCCGAGGTGACGAGGGGTTTTACCAGACAGGCCAGAAGCCTTCTTGCAATTTCACTCCTATCGGAAATACGAACCATGCGGTTTTTCATTTCCTTATGCAAGAAAAACGCCGCCTTCAATGGGGCTGAGTTTGGTGAAATGTCAGGGATATCCCCATGACTCCAGTTTCCATGGATCCTGAATCCCTCCTGCCACCTCCGCACAATCATTCGATCATCACAGAGCACCTCAGCTATGGGCTTCGTCATATTGACTATCGTTGATTTACCGGCACCTGAATGACCCACGAACAAGAATCCCTTATCCTCAAACTTTGCTCCGCTTGCATGAAACAAACAACCCTGCCTTTGAGCGAGAACCCGGGCAAGGAGTATCTGATCGGTAGGAAAAAGCGTGAGCGAGGTAAGATCCCCTTTGTGAAAGAAATGCCCGTCTCTGTGGAATATTGTAAGCTTCGTGTGGTGATAATTACATAACGCGATGAGGTGAATTCGGGACCCTTCCTCCAGGTTTAAAGAACCCCCTTCCTTTCCGGAATCTCCCCGGCGGTATTCCCGCTTTCCATATTGCAAGCGGCGCCACATACGGGAAAAGATCCGCATGGGAGCCCATGGCATATCATAAGAATAATTGATATATATCCACGCGTTCCTTTTCCTATAAACCGCCCAAGGCACCCTACGATAAACCTCCTGGCCCATCTCGTGACCATTCAGATCTGGAAGAGAAAAGCGGTGTTCTATGGCGATGGTGTCGGTTCCCGGGCCCTCCACCTCAAAGGGCTTGAACTTCGCTGAGAAGGTATGCTGTCCCATAGGAATGACAGAGCCCACCTGGAGGGTTATTTCTGCAATTCGGAAATAACGAAGGCGGGTATTGTTCGAATAATCGCTAACCATCCGCTTTTCGACAGCCTGAAGGCGGTCGCCTGCAATTATGGAAAAAAGGGCATACCGTCGTTCACTGGCGCTGGGCCTTGCGTCCTACATACTCCAAGAGGGAGAATATGATTGCTATAAGGCCTGCCTGACAGACGAGCAGTATGCTATCTATCATCCTAGCGTATCTCAGGGCTATGCTGCTGAGCCCCAAGGCAGCGGAAAAGAGAAATATGGTCAATACCGCTTTCCATGTATCTCTGAAAAGGTAAAAAAGCCTGTGGTGCAGATGGTCCTTGCCCACGTAATCTATCCACTCCTTCGCTGTCCGTACCTTTCCGCTCGCAACCCTTTCAACCGTGATATAGGTCATATCGAATATAAGAACCCAAAAGATTAATACCGGGTTTGCAAAGGATACAATCCTGCTCTCGCTCCAGTAGCCCATAACAGCCAACCCTGCCAACATGAAACCCAGGAATGTGGATCCAGCATCCCCCAGAAAAATCAGCGCTGGTTTATGAAGCCTGAAATTGAAGGGGAAGAAGCCGAGGCAACTACCGAGGATTGCAATTGCGATCCATCCCACAAAGGGTTGGTCGGTCTGGAAGGCCACGATGCCAATAAAGGTGGCCATTATAGCGCTTAAGCCGGTTGCCAGCCCGTCCATCCCGTCGATAAAATTCATGGCATTGGTTATTCCCACAATCCAGATAAGGGTGAAGACGAAGTTCATCCAAAACCCCCACGTGGTGCGGGGAGGAAAAAGATCCAAAATGATTCCGTTGTAGACCAAGTATACTACCACGAGGATCTGGATAAGCAGTTTCAGCAGAGCCGGCACCCCCCTCACATCATCCAGCAGGCCCATGAGTGCCATTACCATTCCACCACATAGGAGCACGAGCATGCCCTTGGCTAACAGCATATTGGCCACAAGGGAGAACGAAAATGCGATAAGTATAGCAATCCCGCCAAGCAAAGGAGTTGCGCTTTTGTGGAGTTTTCTTGCATTGGGGTTATCGAGAACATCGACCTTGAGGGCGACCAACCTCATCAAAGGCGTCAACAAGTAGGAGAGCGAGAAGGAGAACAGAAGGATATAGAGCCACCGAAGCCCCATATGGGTGAAGTGGGATCGAAAGAAGGGTATAACGAGAACACCGAAGATGGCGAGGGCCACAAAGTAGAAGATCCTCAAAGGCAGTGTGTCCTTTAGGGCGAACAACGCGACTTCCTCATTCAAAGAATACTCGTAATGGTATTGATGATAAAATAGGCCTCTTCTTGTTTTAATGCTGGATAGATGGGGATGCTTACCGCCTTTTCCCACGCATCGTCCGTGTTGGGAAATCCAGGTAGTTGTAAGTACCTGTGGATTGGCTTAAATACCGGTCTCCTGCAATGGATATCCCGTTTATGCATCTCATCCATGAACCGAATTGGATTCTCAAGCTCTATATTATACCTGTAGTAGACATGCTCTCTTCGCTCTGGAACAAGGGGGATTCCGAGCTTCAAATCGGATAATCCCACGTCATAGGTCTTGGCAATCTCTTTTCTTCTATGGATAAACGAGGGTAGTTTTTTTATTCGGCTTTCGCACAACGCGGCCATGATATCGGTCATCTTATAATTGTATCGCACAACATATGTTTCCTTCTCGTCATAATCCCGAAGATCTCTGATGGTTTCAATGAGCCTTGGGTCGTTTGAGGCAACCATTCCGCCCTCGCCGGCCCCGAGCATCTTTGTGGCATAAAAGGAAAAGATCGATAGCGTCCCGAACGATCCCGCATATTTGCCCCCCAAGCGCGCGCCGATCGACTGGGCGCAATCTTCTATTACCGGGATACCAAGGGAGATTATTGGTTCGATATCAGCGGGCAACCCGAACATGTGGGGGACGATGATCGCCCTTGTTCTGTCGGTAATTGCATGCTTTATACAGTCAACATCGATATTATAGGTATCGGGATCAATATCGGCCAGAACCGGCGTTGCCCTGACATACTGGACGGCATTCATCAGGGCAGTGCAAACATAGCTTGGTATGATTACCTCTGAGCCCTCACCTATCCCGAGAGCGAGCAGCGAGAGATGCAGCGCAGCTGTACCGGAGCTTACGGCTGCTGCGTGATCTGCCTCGATGAAGGATGCTGCCTTCTCCTCAAGCGATAAGACATAATCTCCCTGGGCAAGATGGCCCGAACGCAATACCCTTGCCACAACGGCAATATCTTCTTCATCGAGGATTATCTTTGAGTGGGGGATCATTGTGTATTAGGCAAATTATTACCGCGACATGCGATGACTTGACTTTATTCGCTCTTGTAGGTACCTGGCCTCAAATGCCTAAAATTTCAAATGCCTAAAGTGAGCTAAAATTATTTTTTTGGAAATCTGAATTGATTTACTTTTTTCCAATCGATGAAAAAATGGCAAGCAGTTCACTGCACTCATCATATTCAGATTTGACCTTCTCCCAAGATAACCACTTTAGGTCTACAATGACTTCTATCCAATATTGCGTTTCACTTGCTTCACTTTCGCAAATCTTAATCTTACTTTTGAAATCTGCCTTGCTTCTTGCTCGATTGGCCTCCCGGTAATTTGCACCAATAGAGGTTCCAGATTTCGTGATCTGATTCCTTATTACCCTTCCCTCTGGTGTGTTTGGCAACCTACTTGATAACTGAATTATGCTCACTGCGAATTTTCGAGTTCGCTTTTCAAGTCCCTTTGAGAACTCTTTAATATCTATTACTTTTGTCACTTTAGCTCACTTTAGGCATTTTAGGCATTCCTATATTAGCAATTGTAACGGTAGAGTCTTCACTATGAATCCATTACCCGGAAAGGTAGCTTAAGCCGATCAGTCAATATTAATGAAAAGCCTCTCGGAAACAAATCCTTCTGCCAGGGGAACCCTGCCCTGTACGCCCCTGAAATGTGCTGAGGATCTGGCAATATCTATGATGGAGAGATCCGGAATGTTCGTCTTCATTACCTGGGAGCTATGGGCCTCCAGCGCCTTCAGTTTCAATTCAAAAACAGAGCCGATATCAACGAATATATTCGGCGTAAAATTATTGGTAGTGGGCACCTCATAGAACATCACGTTTCTTACGTACCGGGCTGCTGACAGGACTGATCTATTCACTGTCCGATGATCTTGATGGGTATCATCGAAAAAATTGACAAAGATAAAATTAGGTTGGATTTTCTCGATATATGATTCTATAAGGTGGATAATCTCATTCGCTCTATCAAGCAGCTCCGTATCCGTAAAGCCACCCCAGAACACATCCTTGGCTCCCATTATCTCCGCCGCCTTTATCTGCTCCTCCTGCCTGGCCTCGGCCTCCCCTCCTTTTTCTCCCCTGGTAATTACTAGCAGGAAAACATCGTGTCCCTGCTGGGAATCTTTGATTAAGGTGCCTGAGCAACCTATTTCGATATCATCGGGGTGCGACCCACTGGCAAGTATGTTCATGTATCACCTCTTAAAATCCTCAGGCTCTCATCCCCGCAATTAAAGATGAGGTCAATCACCGACATAAACGGCTCAAACTCACCAAATAGCTGATCGTAGACAGGGTGCCTAAAATCCTGGAAAACCACCTTAATCCCGGCTTTATCGTACTTCCTTAAATCCATATACTCCCTTCCCCCGGCTCCTGCCAGATATGTCTCTGCGCCGAGGCGTTCGGCTATAGCGATGAGCCGCTCATCAGGATGCCCTGGAAATTCTCCTAACTCCGAGGCAACATATATGGGCGTGTCTATTCCCAGTATTTCAGTTAGCCTTGTTACCACCTCTATGTTCAACTGAGAGATAATCTGCCAGGATGAAGAGAAAATCTCCTCAAAGAAGGGTTCTAAAAGGTCATAGTACGGTGCCTTTTTATAATTGGAAAGAATGGCCTGCCGCTGTTTGTGCTGCCAATTTACCCTGTTATTTATGGGTACCTCGGTTATCAACTGGGAATATTTGTACAGTACTGGAACAGTCAGCCACTGCCATCCTTGGGCTGTCTTAATCTTGTTTCTGTTCTGCCATTCGTTTTTCTTAAACTGCACGTTATCGAGCAGCACAAAGACATCCGCCGTATCGATCTTATGGAAATATCCAATCCAAGGAAGGTACTGCGGCTGATGAACAGCAACGATCATCGGTTTCTTCCCATGGAAACAATTGCCCCGAAAAAATAAGATGGGGCAATCAATAACATCTATACAGCATACAATTTTTCAACCATTTCACTTTTTGGCGCCTGCCTCCAAGATCTCCTTCAGGTTTTCCTTCACCTGGGGATCATTTAGCAGCCCCTTTAACTCCTGGCCTAAGGCCTTGGCGCTAAATTCTATGCTCTCCTTGGTGTTTTGCTTAATACGACTAAACACCGGGTAGGCAAGAACATTATTGCTCGCCTCGGTAATAGCCATTCTCGCCGCAAACTGCACACTTTCCTTTATTTGCTGTTTAACGCCAATAGAAACAATGAAAAAAACAATCAGGAAAATGATCCCCCACGGTATCGCCATAACCAAGTTTTTGATAAATACCTTTCCTAAGCCGTTCTCTTTCATCTCCGTGCCCTCCTTTAAAGATTAAAGCCTCGAGATCCCCTCATCCCTTATCTATAGCGGCAATGTAAGGCGAAATAAGATAAAAATCAAACAGAAAATATAAAACCACTGAAAAGCCGGGGATTTTATCTCCTATAAGTAACGAAAATTGGATTTGAAACTATTGTTCCATATCCGTGAAGATCCATCCTGTAATATTCCTTATCCCCCTTTTTTATGTCCTTATCTTCACATTCAATTTCTATTGGCAGCTGTCCCTCATACCTCTCGATTACCCGCCCAGATCGTATCAGGCGTACACGAACGCGGTTGTCCGTGCGTATGGTTGATGAAAGAGAGATTCGTATCCTCGGGAACCCCTTTACGGTAATCTCATCTCCTGAAATACCTTTCACTTCCCTGTTCGAAGAGGTCACGGAAAATTCCTCAAGCCTCGTCATATGGGGATGCTTTCCGCGGCAGGCATACATCTTTCCGCTTCTTAATGCTTGCAGTATTTCCTCTTTTGTCTTGGTTTTCACCAAGAACACCGTGGGGAAATTCCCGAGAAACTCACCGCTTTCGCCTTCCCTATGAAAATCCGCCGTGGCGATGCCCCAGGCAGGCAATGCTCTTTTCCCAGTGCAATACTCCTTGAGAACCTCATCCCATATATTTCCCGGCTCAGTGACCGTTATCTCATCTCCATAGAGCGCGGCAAATCCCGTATATCCTGTGGATTTCAGTAGCACCTCGGGATAGGGTGCCGTATGGAGGAAAATCGGCCCCATTTCCCGTATACCTGATTTCGTCTCCGGATAGTTCCAGAAGGTCATCCCGCCTCGAGCGCTCACATAATCTATCAAGAGCTGGTATGGAGCGATACCCTGATCACCGTGGTACTGATCAAAAGGAGAGCTCCTGAATGGATTGACGTTGACAATAAGAAAAATAGATAGAATGGCTATCGCGATACCCGCTATCCTGTAAAAGCCTTTCAATCTGAGTAAAGCAAGGCCCAAAAAAAGGGGTATGCAGAAAAAGAAAATAGCAGGCATGAACGTACCGACAAATCGGGTTGAAAGGCCGTTGTGGAGTATGGGAAGGCCCTGGTAATCACCCGCTTTTTCAAGCCCAATGGTGAGAATCCTTCTCTCATGATCGTGCGCGGTCAGGTTCTTTTTGAAAAATGATCCAGACCAGTAGTAGAAGGGTGCGGTTTCAGAACCGGCGATAATGATCATGTCGGGATAGGCCCTGTCGATTTCCTTGATGGACCTGAGATATTCCTCTGCACCTTTTTTATTAATGGAATTCCGTTCAATCCTTTTCTTAATGATATTTCGAAAAGGCGGAAGGCCGTATTCCATAGCCATCCTATCATGGTCATTAATAACGAGCGCACCAAAGCCCTTCTCCCTGGCCAACTCCACGATAAATTTTAGATCATGGGCCCCATCGCTAAAGCTTGTCCGAAGGTCAATGAGCCCGGAAACTTGTTGGTAATCGTCACAATTAGCC
>QMLW01000086.1 GCA_003646935.1 Deltaproteobacteria bacterium | reverse complement strand
TCAAGATCTTGACCGGAGGATGGAGCGGGTGGATCTTGGGTCGGGCCATAGCCTCCCTGTATTCC
This sequence comes from Deltaproteobacteria bacterium, assembly GCA_003646935.1. Classification (GTDB taxonomy): domain Bacteria; phylum Desulfobacterota; class DSM-4660; order Desulfatiglandales; family B25-G16; genus B25-G16. The sequence goes on along the minus strand of QMLW01000086.1, from coordinate 7,276 downwards.
CATTCCACGTCCCATACCGCCGCCCATGCCCATTCCTCGGCCCATACCGCCGCCCATGCCCATTCCGCGTCCCATTCCCATGCCTCGGCCCATTCCGCCGCCCATGCCGAAGTGATCCGGTACATTGGCCTGATCGGTAGGTAATAGCTCACCTCGCTTGTAACGCTCAATCGCATCCCTAATCGGACCACTAACACCAACAATCACATCAAGGCCTGCTGCGTTCAGGGTTCTACTGGCATTGGGGCCTACGTTTCCGGTTATAATTACACTAGCCCCTGTGGATGCGATAAATTGCCCTGACTGAATGCCTGCTCCTCCGCCCAGAGACATGCTCTCGTTTTCAACGGCCTCAAAGCTCATATCATCCAGGTTCACAATCAAAAAATATGCACACCTGCCAAACCTCGGATCTATCTCGGAGTCAAGATCTGTTCCTGTTGAACTAAACGCTATTTTCATATGCCTCATGCCCCTTTCCTTTTTAAAATTTATGATGCATTTCCCATGCCAAACTTTAGTTGATCGTTAATGGATGATAACCAACTGATATTAAAGTAAAATTGCCGAACATCTAAAATTACTTACCTTGCACACAATACAATAAATATATCATTTATGCAACATTTAAATTTATAATGTTCCATAATCTAAACAATTACTATGCGCGCACAGCTCACATGCTATATATTGAATTACGCTTAAACAAACTTCCCCAAGGTTTTGCAAAGGGGTTCATCTAATACAAGCCCACTAAGGGGATCTACCGCTGAAGTAATCAAAGATAGTTTCCGCAGTCCTCTGATCAATCCCTGGAACTCGCTTTATCTCCTCCACCCCTGCCATTGCGATTGACTGGATATCACCCAGATATTTCAACAGCTCCTTTTTTCTCTTTGGGCCCACTCCTCGTATCCTATCAAGCTCGGATTCCATGAGCCTCTTTTTTCGTCGTATCCGGTGGTAGCCGACAGCCCTCCTGTGTGTCTCATCCCTAATCCTCATAAGAAATAATAGCACCGGGTGACTGGGGGAAAGCATGAGGGGATTCTTCCTGTTCGGAATGTATATCTTGTCTACTGCTCCCGTTTCGCCCCTGTCGGCCTTTGCGATCGATATCACCTCCGGCGGGCTCTCAAGGCCAAGCGTATCTATAGCACGTTTAGCCGTGGACAGGTGTCCCTTTCCCCCATCTATCACGAAAAGGTCCGGTGATGTGCCCTTTTTTAATCTGCGTTTAACTACCTCCGCTATCATGGCATAATCATCTATCCCCTGTACCTCCTTTATCCTGAAGTTCCGATACCCGGATTTCTGAGCAACACCCCTCACGAACGAAACAAGGGAAGCCACACAGAGATCCCCTCTCAAGTTGGAGATATCCACTCCTTCTATATGAATGGGTATCCTGCTCAATTTGAGCACGGATTTCGCCTTTTCAAGGAGCGCGAGTTGCTGCGCATTGTGCCGCTCTCTGAGGATATTTTTGGCATTGACCATGGCCATGCTCACGAGCTTTTTCTTGGCTCCCCTGATCGGAACGCTGAGGGACACCTTCTTTTCAGCCCTCGCGCTAAGCCACTCGGCGATTAACGCCGCATCCCCTATCGGCTCCGATAATATGATCTCCGATGGAATAAATGCCCTATCCCTATAGTACTGCTTCAGGAAGGACTCCATTGTTTCGCGTGAATCCTCCCATTCACAATGGATCGTGAAATGCTTCGTGCCAACCATGTACCCCGTTCTCACCACCAGGATCACAATCCCGGCCTCTTTGCCGGAAAGACAGAGGCCGATTACGTCTTGATCCTTCATGCCGGACGATACCACGGTCTGCCGCTCTACCGTCTTCTCAACCGCCCTGATCTGATCCCTCACCCTGGCTGCCTTTTCGAAATCAAGCTCCCTCGATGCTCCCTGCATGATTCCCCGCAACCGAGCAAGCAATTCCCTGTTTCTTCCCTCAAGGAACAATTTGACCTGATCCACAATCTCCTGATACTCCTCAGGGCTCACGTCCTCACAACATGGAGCGAGGCATCTCCCTAACTGGAAATTTAGACAGGGCCTCGATCTCTTGGGGAGTTCATTCGCCTTGCACTTTCTCAGGGGGAAGATGGGCCCCAGTAACCGAAGGGTGGATCGCACTGCGGATGAGGACGTGAAGGGACCATAGTAGAGAGCGCCATCGTTTTTCATCCTTCTCACTATGCTGAGACGGGGATATTTGTTGGTGATATCCAGCTTGAGCAGGGGATAGTTGGAGTCGTCCTTTATCTTTACGTTATACCTTGGACGATATTTCTTTATGAGATTGCCCTCGAGTATCAATGCCTCTTTCTCCGTAGCGGTAATAATATGGTCGAGCGAGTGTGCATTCCTCAGGATGAGCCATGACTTATAGGCCTGATCCCTGCCCGCACTGAAATAAGAGCAGAGGCGTTTGTGCAGGTCTTTTGCCTTACCGACATACAAAACCCTTCCTGCTCTGTTCTTAAACAGATACACCCCTGGTTTCTGGGGCATGGTATCAATACTGTCCGCTGTCAGCATGGTTCGATCCCTGCGCTACGTAGTTGAATCGCCCTGCGAAAAAGGCTATCTAGCTGATTATAGGTCTTTATATAGTATAATCACTCAAAAAATAGGTGCCAAAGGATTTCTGCGTGACAACTGCAGGGAAAATTCGATTGAAATGACAATCAGGATATGGGATATGAAATCAAGCTCTCTTTATGCTTCGGCTAGGAGCGCAAGCCTCGCGAGGCGGATCCGGGCTTACGTAGCCCTGGGTTGAGTGGTTCACCGTTCAAAGTTCCTGATTGAAATGCCTCTGAACTGCTCATGTTAGCTCAGCACAAGACAGGAAAGTTTACATATGGCGCTAAAACCGGTGCGAATCGACGATCTCACGCCCCATGAATACCAATCCCTCATGAAGAGATCCCAGGTAGATATCACCTCGGTCCACGAACGGGTGAGGGATATTATCCGCGATGTGAAGGACAAAGGCGAAGGGGTGTTCCTCGACTACTATAGAGCACATTACAAGCCAGGCCTCAAGCCCCAAGAACTGGAGGCCGGAAGGGATGAGATACAAGAGGCGTACGAGAATGTTCATCAAGAGCTGGTTGACGCCCTTCGGTATGCTGCGGGAAATATCAGCAAATTTCATGATGCCCAGATGGACAAAGCAATGTGGCAAATCGAGATCGCCGAGGGAATTCTCGCAGGGAGGCTCATTACGCCCTTGCAACGTGTGGGGGTGTACATACCCGGCGGGAGGGCCCCCTATCCAAGCTCAGTACTCATGACGCTCCTGCCGGCAAAGGCTGCGGGCGTCAAAGATATTATTATCTGTACTCCTCCCCACGAGGCCATGGCCATCAACCCCGCCATACTGGTTGCCGCTGACATCGCAGGACCGGTGAGGATATTCAAGGTGGGCGGGCCGTGGGCCATCGCTGCCATGGCCTATGGCACCCGAACTATTCCCAAGGTCGACAAAATTGTAGGGCCGGGGAATATATACGTTACCGCAGCGAAATTGCTGGTCTTCGGGGAGGTTGACATCGACTCCCCAGCCGGGCCCAGCGAGGGAATGGTTCTCGCCGATCAAACGGGAAACCCTGATTTCATTGCCATTGATCTCCTCTCGCAAGCGGAACATGATCCCGACTCAGCTGTTGTGCTGGTGACCACCTCAGAGGACCTAGCGAGCACGGTCTCAGACATCATCAGAGAGGCGCTCCACCAAATCCCCCGCAAGGAGATCGTGACCTCATCGGTGACGAGATATTCCCATATCCTGATTGCACGTGATATGGAGCAGGCCATCGGCTTCGTCAACGAGTACGCACCTGAACACCTGGAGATAATGACCGAAGAGCCCTTTGCCACCCTCAAGAAGATCAGAAACGCCGGTTCCATCTTCATGGGACCTTTCTCACCAATATCCGCGGGCGATTATGCATCAGGGACGAATCATGTCCTGCCAACGGGCCAAAAGGCGCGGATGTTCTCCGGGCTGTCCGTTGATGAGTTCGTGAAAAAACCAACCTTCCAGCATGTGAGCAAGGAGGGGCTTTCGCTTCTTAAAGACGCGGTTGTTACCCTTGCACGTGCAGAGGGCCTTCCCCTCCATGCAAGGGCTGTTATGGAGAGATTCAAGTGAATCCTAACATAAGGGGTTCCAGGTTCAAAGGTGATAACTTGCGTTTATTAGTAAGGTTATCGATGCGTATCGAGGAAGGACTCAGAGGAGCCTCTCTAAGCCATGGGTTGAGGTATAATGCAGGTACTTGTCAACATAGGTCCTTATCTTTGACAGACAATCATGGATCATATTTTTATTGAATTATGGGGATCGATGTAATAATGAGTGATGCATCTTGATGCAACGGGAACTACTCGAAAGGAGGTAGGATATGGCGGAGATAAAGGGTTATAACATGCCTGATGAGCTTTACTACCATGAAGAGCACAGCTGGGCGAGGATTGAGGAGAACCGGGTCGTGGTGGGAATGGACGATATGTTCCAAAAAGAGGCAGGCGATATCGTGTTCGTGGATCTGCCCGATGAAGGAGACGATGTGGAGCAGGGAGAGGTCTGCGGCAAGATACAGTCAAGGAAGTGGATCGGCAAGCTCTGTGCACCCGTTTCCGGGGAAATCATCGAGATCAATGAAGAGCTGGAGGACGATACCAGCCTCATCAATCAGGATCCCTACGGAGAGGGGTGGATCTTGGTCATAGAGCCGAGCGGCCTCGATGACGAGCTCGGCAACCTCATGCATGGACAAGATGCACTTGCTCCCTTTATTGATCAAGAGATAAAACGGACCGAGGAGGAGAGGGCAAAAGCGTAAATGGATGCGTGGAGGCTCTTTAAGAATACCGAAGATACCGTCTCGACGGCCGTAGGCCTATCCATTGATGACGTACTGCCCCTGTCTTTATCCACACACGGCTCTCCCCCTATCCTTCATCTCTACACCTTCAGGCCCTCGGCAATCGTGGGCAAGTACCAGGATATAGAGGCCGCCCTGAGGCTCGATAGATGCCGCGCTCGGGGCATAGAGTTCAACCGGAGGTCTACCGGCGGCGGCACGGTGATCATGGGCCCAAAGGTGGTTGCCCTGGGGCTCGGTATCGACATCGACAAACCTGGACTGAGGGGAGGCATTGGAGGCATATTCAAAACGCTGAGCACCGTGTTGATCCGGGCACTGGAGGAGCTTGGCATCAAGGCGGGGTTCGTGCCCAAGAACGATCTTGAGGTGGGCGGCAAAAAGATCGCGGGACTATCCGCCGCACTGGAAACGGACAAGGCGATTCTCTTTCATTCCAGTTTGCTGGTGGACTTCGACATTCCCCTCATGCTGGATATCATGAACCAACCTCCCTTAAAGATGTCCGACAAGGGCTATAACTGCTTCAGCCAGCGAATGACAACGATCAAGGAGCAACTGGGGCATGATATCGACATGGAAACCGTGTGCGGGGCCATTGAGGCCTCCTTTCGCGACACATTCGGCGTTGCCCTTGAGGGTGACGAGCCCGACAAATGGGAGAATCAGCGGATCCAGGAATTCAGTCAAAAGAGGTATACCAACCCTGCGTGGATCTTCTCCCATAAACATCCCCGGTCACACATGGGCATAGGCGAGCTCAAGACGCCGGCCGGACTGCTCGAGATATACCTGTCGCTCGCTGGCAACACCATCGAGCACGTCATCATCACCGGCGATTTCTTCTCCACCACCAGGGATATCAACCTGCTGGAATCCTCTCTTAAATGGACCTCATCAAAACGGCAGAGGATTGAGGAGAACCTCTCTGGGGTCTGGAGGGATGATATGATCTATGGCCTTGATGTGGCCACCTTGACGGAGGCAATCCTCAAGGCCAAGGAAAACACCCTCAACCCCATACAAAAGGCCATGTGAAGGTGCATCAGGGAGATGCGAAACGGAAATGACCAAGGATAACGGACAACAGAGCCCGGACTACGCGAGGATAAGCACCGCTACGGCAATGTCGCTCGGTCTCATTCCGGGCCGCTTCTACCGGGGGGCGAAGAATAGATGCGCCAACCTCCTCATCCATCACCATGAGGGATGTGCGGCCAACTGCGCTTACTGCGGCCTGAATAAACGAAGATCGGGCGCCTACGATGAGAAGACCTTCATCATGGTCCAGTGGCCCCTTTTCAGCATGGATGCTATTATTGAGGCCATCGATAACGGCCCGGCCTATGTGAAGCGGACCTGCATTTCCATGATCACCAACGGTAGGTGCCCGAGGGATACCATCACCATGACCAAGCGGCTCAAGGAGGAAACCGCCATCCCCATCTCGCTGCTTATCAGCCCCACGGTCTTGAAGCGCGATGATCTAAAGGCCATGAGGGAGGCGGGCGCGGATAAGATCGGCGTGGCCATTGACCTCGCCACCCCGGAGCTCTTTGATCTCTACCGGGGCACGGGGGTGTCAGGGCCTCACACGTGGGAGAACTATTGGCAAACGGTACAAGACGGCCTTGAGATCTTCGGCGAGAGAAATGTGGGCATCCATCTCATGGTGGGAATGGGGGAGACGGAAGAGCACATGGTCTCCACCATGGAGCGGGCATGGAACCTGGGGGCCGTGAACCACCTGTTCTCCTTCTATGCCGAACCCGGCTCCACCTTGGAGAATCGGCCACAGCCGCCGTGGCCGGTCTACTTGAGAGTGCAGCTCGCCCGGTTCCTGTTGGAGGAAAGGGCCGTCCCGGCCTCATCCATGTCCTTTGACAACGAGGGCCATATCATAGATTTCGGTCTCCGGCATGAGGAGATTATGGAAGCAATCAACCTCGGCACACCCTTTATGACCGGGGGATGTCTGGACGAGGATGGAGAGGTGGCCTGTAACAGGCCATTCGGCAACTGCCTTCCGGGCGAGAAACAGTGGAACTATCCCTACCCCCCCAACGAAGAGGAACTTACCCTCATCAGGGACCACATTTTTGACATAAGCCCTGATTGAACGGTTTCCAATCTCGTATTATTGCTTTGACACTCCACAGCATTAGTGCTACTAAAACGGAAAAGGCAGCCTATGTGGGCCGTTAGCTCAGTCAGGTAGAGCAGCGGACTTTTAATCCGTTGGTCGCGTGTTCGATTCACGCACGGCCCACTTTCCCTTGCCTTTTGCCAGGGCGTGATTATTTTTATTTTTCCGGGTCAATTCGTGTCCCCATCGTCTAGCCAGGTCCAGGACATCGGCCTTT
>QMLW01000085.1 GCA_003646935.1 Deltaproteobacteria bacterium | reverse complement strand
CGATAAAACGAGGCTTTATTACTCTGTTGGCTACGGATACAATCCGGAAGTTGAGGAAGTTTTAAGAAAATCGGATTTTCATCTGGATCGTCCTTACTCCAGGGGACCAGCGGTCCAGGCCTTTAAACAGCAAAGGTCCTACTTAGTGAGTGATGTCGTTGAGATCGAAAAATACATTTCGAAAAGGAGCATGGAATTTGTCAAACAGATCGGGGCCCAAGCCTTTATCTGCGTGCCCATTGTTTATGAAAAGGAATCGCTGGGAGTGTTGTTCGTAGATAACATTAAGTCCAAGAAGCCCCTCAGTCAAACCGACATTTCTCTTTTAATGGGCGTAGCGCCTCAGATCGCCATCAGCATCCATAACGCCATGTCCTACCAGAGGGTCCAAGAAAGCAGAGAGCGTGAAGAGAATCTCAGAAAATTGTTTGAAAAATATGTGCCGGCCCCCGTAATTAAACAATATGTTGATTCCGGTGAAATGGATCTTTTTCGGGGGGAAGAGATCTCCATCACGGCCATGTTTTTAGACATCAGGGGTTTTACCTCCAGCTCTGAGGATATGGAAGCCAGGGAAGCAGTCTCCTTTTTAAATGACTATTTTGAGAGATGCTCTCGCATCATCAGCAAGGAGAATGGACATATTAATAAATATACAGGAGACGGATTTTTAGCCATATTTGGAGCCCCTGAACCATTAGAGACTCATACGACCATGGCTTTTAATGCGGCAGGTAAAATACTTGAGGTGTCTGGAAGGTTCATTTTGGGAGGCAGGCCCATGGAAATCGGGATCGGCCTTCATACAGGCAATGCCATTTTAGGCAACATAGGGTCTCAGAGAAAGATAGAATATACAGCCGTTGGTGACACTGTTAATACAGCTGCTCGTCTCCAGGAGCTCACTAAATTCTTCCATGAGTTCCCCATTATTATGAGCAGGGATGCCTGGGAGGCACTGGCAGCGCACCCATATCATGGTGCGATCACCAATCTGGGAATGCAGCAGATACGGGGGAAAAGGGGAAAGCTGGAGGCCTTTGGATTTAAGCCGATGAACGATTACCCTCTCTCGTTGTTTCAAACAGACGTAAACTACATGCCTCTTTAGATAGCCTCTCCAAACCCGATAGTGAGCAAAACGCTTTCTCTCAAATCCAGGCATCCACTTCGGCGATAAATCAACGTAGTCTCGAGACCCGAATCTATTTTCTGCCTTCCGGGTTGCACTTCATAAGGAGCGCAAGACATTGCCGAGCGTATGCAGAATGCCTTTGATGGCTGTACAGCCATCCCTGATTATCGCTTCTTAACGCTCACTTATGAAATTCAACGAGGGAAGAGCAGTGGTTCAATATTGAGCGAAGGCGCGATGGTTCGATGCCTAATCCATTGCCTGAGAGGGCATCCTTGCTTGTGATCTCGAAGCAGGCGTTTTGCCATGTGTCCGCGAATAAAAGGAAGGATGCTCCCTCAAAGAACACGAGGTTCGGCGTGGTTAATGCGAAGGATTCCCCTGCAGACCTCAATATCTCCGTTTCTCCCACATGGGCGCCAACCTGGCAGGGTATGTTATGGGATTGGGCGAACTGAGCTATCCGCTTCGACCTCAAGAGCCCTCCACATTTTGAAATCTTTATATTGATAATATCACACGCCCCTTTTTCTATCAATTGTCTTGCATCGGTGAGGCTGTACATGGACTCATCGACTACAATAGGTATTCCGATGATTTTCCTGAGCTTCTGAAGGCCCTCGATATCGTCCTTTGCGAGTGGTTGTTCGGCCGCTGCAATATGAAATTCCGTTAGCCTCTTGAGATTGGAGGTAGCCTCATCGAGCGTCCATACGCCGTTATTTTCCACTCGAATATCCACATTATGGCCAAACAGCGATCTTACGAGTCTAACCCTTTCCACGTTCTCATTTTCGACCTTTCCCACCAGGACCTTTACATACTTAACCCTCTCCTTTGGTAATTGATGAAATAATTCCTGTATCTTCTGAAGTGGCAGTAATGGCACTGAAATAGAATAGGGCGCGCTCTCTCTCACGATTGGACCGAGAAAATGGATAAGGGGCAATTCCCGGTCTTTTCCAAGTGCATCGAGCAGCGCGATATCCACTGCCCCCAGGGCGGAATTATAATTATAAATACCCTTCGCACGACATTCACTTTCTAACTGGTTTAATAGGGATTCAATGTTATCGAATGTAGATATATCATGTGAAAATAGTAGAGGTGAAAAATAGTTCTGTATTACGTGCACAACTGTAGAAATGTCTTCATTGGTTATGTACTTCATTGGTATACTTTCGCCATATCCTGATATTCCATTGTCGAATTCCAGATGCACTATTACTGACTCCGCGCCGGTTCTGAAGGTCTGGGTGGAGTAATACTTAAACCTGAATGGCTTGTTATATTTATGGATACTAATTTTTACCGTGTTCATCTGATTGAATTACCTTGACCACTCAGCCTTCCAATTTACCTCATCCATTGATAATCCCAATTCATGAATGAAACTTTCGAAAATCACTGGCTCAGTAGTGTGTTCCAATACCATTCGTTCCATTGCCTCTTCGCGTGTCATGAGGCCTTCGCGTATGAGGCGGCTGTTCTTAATGGTCTCCTGCGTGAGGCCATATTTTTTGAACTTGAGGTACTCCTTGATTGGAAAGAGGGTGCAATCAAAGTGGCTCTCATGGACATCTGGAGGGTGTTGCCAGCCCAGTTTCTCGGATAGTACGCGAGGAATCTCCTTGATGTCCCATTCAATGTAGTCCGGAAGCTGGATAAAATCCATGGCGTACTCGCCGAGCTTTTCATGTTCGCTCGTATCAATCCCTGCCTGGCGCGGATCTTTCACGGCCATGTACCGGGAGATAATTTTCTCCTCTATGAACGGTTGTGCCTTCAGTTCCTCGAGCAACGCAGGGGTGAGGTTTTCAAAGAAATACTGCATCGAGGTTACTGAGATGCCTGGCTGGTACTCGTACTGCTTTGACCACCCACCAACCATCAACGGGGAGAAGCCGAGGAGATGACCTTGGCGCCGCGAAAAACTCGCACCGTATAGGTAGCCCAGGTTGTTGCACACGGAGCAGAACTCCCCCCGTTCCCGAAGGAAGTGGGCGAATAATCTCCTTAGAAAACTCCCTCGTGGTCGTACGGAGAAGAGGTCAATATCAAGCTTCTTCACCAAGTTTTGGAGATTTTGAATGGCGTAGGGGGAACTGTATCCGATGTCGTAATGAAATCCTACTATCTTGAGGCCGTATTCCCTCTTTAGGTAGTAGGCCACGTAGCTACTGTCCTTACCTCCGCTCAGGCCCACGATCACATCGTATTTATCGCTTCTTCCCTTATAGGTTTCTATTACCCTGTCGAGTTCGGCCTTTGATTTCCCTGAGGGCGTGTCTTTTTCTTCGGCGGCTTCAAGACAGAAGTTGCAGACACCATGTTCGTTAAAGGTGATAGAAGGATAGATATCAGGAAGAATGCACCTCGTGCATCTCCTTACCTCGACCATTGCGCCTTCACCTCGGTTTGCTGGAGCAATCGGGCAAACGAATCACTCCTATCGCTACGATATCAGTCAACTGTTTATCAGAGCATGAGAGTAGTGTCAAAAGGAAAAGGCCTGAAACCCCTTTTTATGAAGCCTTAACGAACATGTTCCTTCAAAGATTCCGAGCTTGAGCTACGGTCATTCCCGATGTAATAGCATAACCGGATTTACTGTAACAAAATCTTCTGGAAATCGTGTGAGCGAGGGTAGAGCAAAAGACGTGAATGTGTCAAGGTCGAATGAGCGGCCATTGGGGCTTTCAGCGCATGGGTGGTCATAATGCGAGGGGGGAGGAGTTTATGGATTACATCGTAAATGGAACTGAATACACAGTCCATCCCCTTTGGATGAGTACGGTGATCCTCTCCTTGAGCCGGTACTTGATGATTGCATCCTTTAAGTCATCCTCAGAGGTTATCGACACATCATTTATACCCCTCACGATATCACCTTGCTTGAGGCCGATTCTTTCCGCCTGTGAGCCCTTCTTTATCCCCGCGATTACCAGGGCCTCTCCTTCCTGCAATCCGTATCTTCTAGCCAGGGTCCGGTTCAGCTCCTCCACCCTGAAGCCGAGCCGATCGAAGACGAGAGCGAGGGCCAGCTCTGACGGGAATGATTCGGCAGTGATCTCGATGCTGCGGCTCTTCCCGTTTCGATAGAACACCAGTTCAATCGCTTCATTGGCGGTATGCTGAGCGAGCTGGTCGTAGTAATCTCGAGCGGATGCAACCTTTTTTTTGCCAAGCTCCGTGATGACATCACCCCTTTTGAGCTCGCCCTTTTCAGCGGGGGAGCCCGTAACGACCTCAGTAATGAGGGCACCGTAGGATACGGGCAGGTGGAAGTAGGTGATGAGATTTTCGGTAAGATCCTGCACCGTAAGACCAAGCCAGGCAGTTTGTACCTTACCGTAATGTATGAGGTTGTCCACGATGCTCTTGGCCCTGTCGATGGGTATGGCAAAGCCTATACCCTCGGCACCGGAGTATATGGCGGTGTTGATGCCTATGAGCTCGCCGTTGATATTGAGCAATGGCCCGCCGCTGTTTCCGGGGTTGATGGGGGCATCGATTTGGATGAAATTATGGTACACGTGATGTTCCGTTCTCACCGATCTGTTGAGGGCGCTTATCACTCCCGTTGTTACGCTGTGAGACAGACCAAAGGGATTGCCGATGGCGATCACCGTCTCCCCTATCATGAGGTCATCTGATCTGCCCATGGGAAGAGCCGGCAATTCGATATCCGTTTCGATCTTAAGGACGGCCAGGTCCGATTCGGGATCAGTGCCCACGACCCTGGCCTCGAATTCCTGCTGATTGGAAAGCGTGACGCTGATCTTGGACGCCCTCACGATCACGTGGTGATTCGTGAGCACGTACTTGTGGGTACTGTCGATGATCACGCCGGAACCCAGGCTGTTCTGGACGTACTGCCTTGTGTGGGGTTCGAAAAAATCCCTGAAAAACCTATCGAAGAGCTCGTTGTGCTCCCATGAGAAAAAGGGGTTCACCCCTCCCTCCACCACCTTGCTGGTGCTGATATTCACCACGGCTGAACTCACCTTCCTGGTGGCCTTTACAATGGCGTTCTCCCTGGGAAAAGGATCAGCTCCCCAGCTTGACGGAGGGCAGAACAGGAGCGTAAGCAAGAGGACAAGGGTTGCCTTGAAGAGAAAAACGGAAAGCCTGAATGAAGACGTATCGGATACTGTTTTCGACATCTCCTCCTCGAGAAACCCCCCCATTGATGATCGGCCTCATCGTTCAGCCCTGCGCATGTCTTGTGTTGGCAGGGACTGACCGTTTATGGCTTAATGAAACACTACCTTTCCCTCATCAATGCTCACGTTCACCGTATCTCCATCCTGGACATCGCCATTCAATATCTTGAGAGCCAGCTCGTCCTCGATGTAGTGCTGGATTGCCCGCTTGAGAGGTCTGGCGCCGTATACGGGATCGAAGCCCACATCTGCCAGGAATTCCCTTGTGCCGTCAGTCAGATTGAGGCTTACCTTTCGGTCCTGAAGCCTCCTTATCAGATGCCCTATCTGGATATCCACGATTCGTTTAATCTCCTCCTTGCCGAGCGAGTTAAAGATGATCGTCTCGTCTATCCTGTTCAGGAATTCCGGCTTAAAGGTGGCTTGCAGCATCTCCATGACGCCCGAGGTCATCTTATCCTTATCCCTGCCGGCGAATTCCTTGATTATGTGGCTTCCGATATTGGAGGTCATGATCAGGACCGTGTTCTTGAAATCCACGGTCCTCCCCTTGCCGTCGGTCATCCTGCCATCATCCAGGATCTGAAGCAGGATGTTGAAGACCTCCGGGTGGGCCTTCTCTATCTCGTCAAAGAGGATCACGGAATAGGGGCGTGTCCGCACCGACTCGGTGAGATATCCGCCTTCTTCATATCCCACATATCCAGGAGGTGCTCCTATTAACCGTGCGACCGAGTGCTTCTCCATGTACTCCGACATGTCTATCCTGATCATGGCCTGCTCGTCGTCAAAGAGAAACTGGGCAAGGGCCTTTGCGAGCTCGGTCTTCCCCACACCGGTGGGCCCGAGGAATATGAACGAACCGATCGGCCGGTTGGGATCCTGAAGGCCTGAGCGTGCCCTGCGAACGGCATTGGCAATGGCAACCACCGCATTGTTCTGCCCTACCACCCGTTGCTCAATCCTCTCCTCCATCTTGAGCAGCTTCTCCCGTTCGCCCTCCATCATCCTGTCCATGGGTATGCCGGTCCACTTTGATACCACCTCAGCGATATCGTCGCTATCCACTTCCTCTTTCAACATCTTCCTGTTGGATTGAAGCTCTGCGAGTTCCCTGTTTCTCTCCTCGAGGGAATTGTTCAGCTCCAATATGGTGCTGTATCGAAGCTCTGCTGCCTTTGCTAGATCTCCCTGTCTCTCGGCAACCTGTGCCTCCGATTTGGCCGAGTCTATCCGCTCCTTTATCTCCCTGATTTGGGCTATGATATCCTTCTCTTTTTGCCAATGGCTCATCATCTCATCGGCCTGGCCCTCGAGGGCCTTGAGTTCCTCGTCAATACTCTTCAACCGTTGTTTTGAGGCGCTGTCCGATTCCTTCTTAAGCGCCTCTCTCTCTATCTCCAGCTGGGTCGTCTTTCTCTTTAGGTCGTCTATCTCGGAGGGCATGCTGTCGATTTCTATCCTGAGCCTGCTGGTTGCCTCATCGACGAGGTCTATTGCCTTGTCGGGGAGAAAACGGTCGGTGATATACCTGTTGGAGAGCACAGCTGCAGAGACCAGGGCGGAGTCCTTGATCCTCACCCCGTGGTGAACCTCGTACTTCTCCTTGAGACCGCGGAGGATGGAGATGGTGTCCTCCACGCTGGGTTCTTCTACAACGATCGGCTGAAATCTCCTCTCCAAAGCAGCATCCTTTTCTATGTATTTCCGGTATTCTTTGGTGGTCGTAGCGCCCACACACCTGAGTTCGCCCCGTGCAAGGGCTGGTTTTAACATATTGGATGCATCCACCGCCCCCTCTGCCGCACCAGCACCTACGAGCGTGTGGAGCTCGTCGATGAACAGGATGATGGAGCCCTCTGCCTTGGTTACCTCCTTGATAAAGGCCTTCAGCCTATCCTCGAACTCACCCCTGTATTTCGCTCCGGCGATCAACGCACCCATGTCCAGCGCGATCACCCTTTTTTCCTTCCGTGTCTCGGGAACATCGCCGCGAACGATTCTCTGAGCAAGCCCTTCTACGATGGCCGTTTTTCCCACCCCT
>QMLW01000084.1 GCA_003646935.1 Deltaproteobacteria bacterium | reverse complement strand
TAAATCGGGAGTCAGCCATGGCGTTCGATGTGAGCACGGCAACCTTGTCGCGTATCACCTTTTCAATGATAGTCCTGCTTGCACATAACTTGCCTTTTTCTATTTCACGGTCGCCCTTGGTTTTTACTACCACGGGAACGAGCTTATCCCTGTTCTCATCTTCCGTTAGGATCAAGAACCCATAATCAGCATCAATCACTATAAAGATGAGATCCATTATTTTCTTCAGGAGTTCCCTGAAGTCCAGGAGCGTATTCAAGTGACGACTGATTTCATAGAGTACAAAGAGGACTTTATTGCTTCTCTCAAGGGAGGAGAGGTCGGACTTTATCTTTGATTCGTCCTCGGTCTTCTCGGGTAGGGCTGAAATTTCGGTCTCCATCGGGCTTCCGTATTCCTCAATGGAGACGAGAAGCTCTTGGGAATCAAAGGAGCCGCTTTGCGAGAAGCTTTCGATAATCTGTTTATGTTCTTCTTCGAAATCGGCGTCCGTAGTGAGAACAAGGGATTCCTCTGGAGATAATTCCCCTTTCTTTTCATCGAGAAAAACGAGATTCTTGAGGCCTATCTTTATTCTATCGTTGTGTTTTAGGATAACGCTCTGAACGGGATTACCGTTCACAAGTGTGCCATTGTAGCTTCCGAGATCGGTGAGGATATAGCCTTCCTTGATTCTCTTTATCTGTGCATGATGACGCGATATCGTCCTCTCCAAAAGGGTAAGGTCATTGTCATTATCCCTTCCTATACTCGTGGTGGCCTTGTCTAGGACAACGGTTTGGCTCGTTCCATCATCGTGTATGATAGTTAGTTTAGGCATGATTTTTCCCATAACGATCAATTGAATGATAGCAAGATAATGGTAATATTATCCTTTCCCCCCGCGAGGTTTGCCCTTTCTATTAGGGCATGGCATGCCCTCTCAAGGGATTTGTCCTTGAAAGACTGTATTGTTTCCACTATCTCCTCATCGCCAAGCATATCATAGAGACCGTCGGAGCAGAGAAGGAACAGATCCTTTGTACATATCTCAGCGGGAAAGAGATCCACTCTTAAATTTTTCAAGGGCTCGATACCGAGGGCGCTGGTAAGTACATGTTTCTGAGGATTACACGAGGCCTCCTCCTTGGTTAGGAGCCCCATCCTCTCCATTATTCCGGCCACGGTGTGATCCCGGGTGATTTGCTCTATGGAATCATCTCTGATCCTGTATAAACGGCTGTCTCCAATATTGATGACCGCAAGGAGATTTCCCTCGATGATAAAGCCCACCAAGGTGGTTCCCATGCCCTTCATTGAGGGATTTTGACTAACAAGGCCCCGAATCTTTTGGTTTGCCACCGTAGCCGCTGCGAGGAGGCGGTTTTGCTCCAAGGATAACTCCCTTCGATAGGGGATGGGCCAGGTGATGTCCTCAGTTCGAGATCGAACCACGAATTCCTCGATATCATTGATCGCCATCTTGCTTGCTATCTCACCCGATGTATGCCCGCCTATCCCATCTGCAACGAGGAATAGCTTGTGCTCTGGATTGCAGAGGTAGCAGTCTTCGTTATGTGAGCGAGAAAGGCCTCTATCGGATGTTGCGTAATAGGTAAAGCTCATCTCAAACCTTGCCCTCGGAAATCGTGCATGAGGAGTTCGCTATGATCGTGATTATGGTGGGAGATGTAGCTAAAAAACGGAGGTAAGTCAAGAAGTTCTGTTGCCAGCCTATCGGGATGAATAGCACATGACATCTCTACCACAGCCAGTTGCCATTTTTATCCCAGCGACTGTTGTATTGCATTCCGAGCTTTGAGAGTACGTACTGGTAAAGAAAAAGCCGGTTACCCTTAAAGTAGCCGAGATCAATGGAGTGTGGATGGGGCGAAAATCCCTGTTGCTTTGCCTCAGCGAGCGTCATGGTTTTAGCCGTCTTGCCGGCTACGGCGCCATAGTCAAAGTGAATGGAATGGTACCGTTTATCCTCTAAGGTTACTACAACCACGGCATTATCGGGCATCTCCTCGTCAACGGTGATGTAAATACCCAGAAAAAAGGCCACCAGCAAGAGGCATATTACAATAACGGCTGCTATTTTAGCGCTTTTTCCCACTGCTTGCTGTCCTGTATGTACTGCCACCCGTTTGTATAGGTACGGGTAATGTTTGTTGATGAATTCCGTTTACCATTGATGCCCGCTAGAATGTATGGATTATGGCAGAAACGCTGATGGCATGCAATCACCCCTGCAAAAAAAGATGTCGCACTATACATACTTTTCGATGCAAAGTCAATTGCCTTTTAGCATGGAAAAAGCCGGTAATGGAAGCATGAGTACAGGCGCTATAAGCCCTCAACGGGCGTTATAGTAGTCCTTATACCATGTGATAAATGCCTTCACACCTTCCTTAATTTGTGTCCTTGGGTTGAATCCCAATGTCTCTCTGGTCTTCTCTATGTCGGCATATGTTTCAGGAACGTCACCGGGTTGGAGGGGCAGAAAGTTCTTTCTCGCCTCCCTACCCAATTCCGTCTCTATTATCGAGATAAGTTCCATCAGCTCAACGCTCCTCGAATTACCGAGATTAAACAGTTCACATCGAAGCGGTGTATCCAGTGCCGAGATGGTGCCATCCACGATATCCGAGATATAGGTGAAGTCCCGTTTCATGTTGCCGAAGTTATAGATATCGATAGGGCTTCCATCCAGAATTGCCTTGGTAAAGAGGAAAAGGGCCATATCCGGCCTTCCCCATGGTCCATACACCGTGAAGTACCGAAGTCCTGTCAGGGGTATATCGTAGAGATGGCTATAGGTGTGCGCCATGAGCTCATTGGCCCTCTTGGTAGCCGCGTAAAGGGAGATTGGGGTATCAACCGTGTCCTCAACACTAAAGGGGAGTTTTTTATTGCCCCCATATACCGAAGATGAAGACGCGAACACGAAATTGGTAACCGGGAATTTCCTTGCCATCTCCAGGAGGTTGAGAAAGCCCTTCACATTGCTTTGCTCGTAAACAAAAGGATTTTCCATTGAGTGTCGTACCCCGGCTTGAGCAGCGAGGTGGCAGATTCTCTCTATAGAGTGATGCGAGAATATTTCATGTACTGCCTCGAGGTTGCTAATATCCTCGCGGTAAAAGTCAAAGTGCTGATATGATAGTATATGCTTTAGCCTGGCCTCTTTCAGGGAGACATCATAGTACGGATTGAGGTTATCGATACCTACTACCCGTTCGCCTCGCTGAAGTAGTGCTTTGGCTACATGAAAGCCGATAAACCCAGCTGCGCCCGTAACGATGGTTTTGGGTTGATTATCTGTCATCTAAATACTCGAACATCAAAATCGTATTTCTCACTCCGCTCGAAATGACATGTTGTTGAGACTTTTTACGAGGTTTTCAATCTTCAGTCGAAAATCGAAAATAACAATCAGCTCCGATAGTCAGCATTAATCCGTATGTAGTCATAGGTGAGGTCACAGGTTATCATCCTGTCCTTCCATCTTCCCTGATTGAGGTGGATGGTGATGGTCACCTCTTGGCCTCTCATCTTTTCTGATGCTGCCTTCTCGGCCTCTGCGCCGACCATCGTTCCGGAATCTACAATCTTGATTCCCGAAATCAAGATCTGTACCTTGTGCTCCTCGATCTCGATTCCGGCCCTGCCGAGGGCTGCCATAATCCGCCCCCAATTGGCATCTCGGCCGAAGATCGCCGTTTTCACCAGAATGGAGTTGGCTACCGTTCTCGCGGCCCTTTCTGCATCACCTTTCGTTGCCGCACCATGAACCTCGATTGTAACAACCTTTGAAGCACCTTCACCATCCTTGGCAATCATGTAAGCGAGATCGGCCATGACATCATGGAGATCCCGCTCAAATGCCTCAAGGCCCATCTTGTCTAATTCACCATTGCCCGCAAGGCCGTTGGCAAGAATGAGGGCCATGTCATTCGTGCTTGTTTCGCCATCCACAGTAACTCTATTGAAGGTGGCATCCACGGCTGGGGAAAAAATTTGAGACAAGGATCGTGAGTCGATGTCTATATCGGTGAGGAGAAATGAGAGCATCGTAGCCATATGCGGCATGATCATGCCTGCCCCTTTTGCTACCCCCATGAGGTGGTAGGGTTTTCCGAGAACGGTGCCCTCCCGATAGGATATCTTCGGGAATGAATCAGTGGTCATGAGGGACTGTGCTACAGATTCAAAGCCATAGGGCGAAAGGGTGTCTATGAGGCCCGGAATAGCCCCTTCAATGAGCGCAACGGGAAGGTAGGCACCGATAACCCCTGTTGAGGCAACAACTGTTTCACTCGGATCGATATGGAGGTGCTCTGCCACGTGATCCGCTGTTCTTACGGCATCATTGAGACCCTGAATACCGGTACAGGCGTTGGCACAACCGGTATTGGCGAGAATGGCCCGGATAAAGCCCTTTTTAATCCTTTCCTGACTTATCACTACCGGAGCGGCCTTAATCCTATTGGTGGTAAATACCCCTGCCGCTACTGCCCTTTTTTGAGAGACGATCAGGGAAAGATCGAGTTCGCCCTCTTTTCCCAAGCCGCAAGAACTCGCTGATGCGAGAAATCCAGGCACCGAATAGCTCTGTCCTCTTTTCATCTACCGCAGCAGTGTTTATACTTCTTTCCGCTCCCACAGGGACATGGATCGTTTCTGCCCACTTTTGGCGACTTCCTCCTAATGGGCGAACTTCCGCCGTTGCCGCCATGACTGAGTACCATCCTCCTCTTT
This sequence comes from Deltaproteobacteria bacterium, assembly GCA_003646935.1. Lineage (GTDB taxonomy): Bacteria > Desulfobacterota > DSM-4660 > Desulfatiglandales > B25-G16 > B25-G16. The sequence goes on along the minus strand of QMLW01000084.1, from coordinate 2,623 downwards.
GGAACTTCAACAGGCGGCCGTTCTTGAGCAGGCATACGCACCTTAAAGAGCATCTTCAGGGTATTCTCCTTTATCTCCTCCAACATGGTGAGGAATATGCTGTAACCCTCTTTTTGGTATTCCTTGAGGGGATCCATCTGGCCGTATCCCCGCAAACCAATACCCTCTTTAAGCTGATCCATGGCAAGAAGGTGGTCAATCCATATATCATCAATGGCCTTCAACATGGCAATTCTTTGAATAAAGGTAAAGGTCTCCGGATCGACCTGCCTTTCCTTTTGTTCATAGAGTTCCAAAGCGCTCTTCTGTAAGCTCTCTATCAGAGAGGCCTGCGTCATGTCCTTGAGTTGCTCTTTGGGGAAATGGGGGAGGAACCCGAATATCGTATAGATGTGATCGGATAACGGACCCAGGTTCCATTCCTCTGGAAAGACCTTGGGATCGACGTTGTCCATCACTGCATCCTCTATTACCTCTTCGATCATGCCCACCACTGTTTCCCTCAGGTTGTCGTCCTCTAAGATCTTTCGCCGTTGTCCGTAGATTACCTTTCGTTGTTGGTTCATCACATCGTCATACTCGAGGAGGTTTTTTCGGATGTTGAAATTGATACCCTCGACCCGTTTCTGAGCCCCTTCAATCGCCCTGGAAATCATGTTATGTTCGATTGGCTGGCCGTCTTCCATGCCCAGCTTATCCATTACCGAGGAGATCCTCTCAGATCCGAATATCCTCATCAGGTCATCCTCAAGGGAGAGGTAGAACCTGGATGAACCGGCATCTCCTTGACGTCCCGAACGTCCTCGAAGCTGGTTATCGATTCTCCGGCTCTCGTGCCTTTCGGTGCCGAGGACATGGAGTCCCCCTAGCTCAGGTACCCCTTCGCCGAGCACAATATCGGTTCCTCTACCGGCCATGTTCGTGGATATGGTGACGGTCCCGCTTTGCCCCGCCTGGGCGATGATTTCAGCCTCTCTCTCATGGTTCTTGGCGTTTAATACCTGGTGCTTAATGCCCTCCTTTCGGAGCAGCTTGCTCAACATCTCCGATTTCTCTATCGATATGGTGCCCACCAGCGCCGGTTGACCTCGATCATGGAGCTCCTTTATTTCCCGGACAACCGCCTTGAATTTCTCCCTTTCTGTCTTATAGATAACATCTGGATGATCACTCCTGATCATCTTCTTGTGGGTGGGTATGATGAATACATCGAGATCGTAGATCTTCTTGAATTCAGGGGCTTCCGTGTCAGCGGTACCCGTCATTCCGGCGAGCTTTTCGTACATCCGAAAGTAGTTTTGAAAGGTTATGGTAGCCAGTGTTTGATTCTCCTCGGCTACATTCACACCTTCCTTTGCCTCGATTGCCTGATGCAGGCCATCGCTCCACCTTCTGCCGGGCATGAGCCTGCCGGTGAATTCATCAACGATTACCACCTGTCCATCCTTGACCACGTAATCCACATCCTTGTCGAAGAGCCAGTATGCCTTGATGAGCTGTTGGGCAACGTGCATTCTCTCCGATGTTTCCGTGTATTGTTCTTCCAGCTCCCGCACCTTCCTTTTCTTTTCCTTGAAATTCAGGCGGGCATCATTTTCTATTTCATGGATGCCTTGGGCCAGGTCGGGTATCACAAAGGCATCCTGTTGATCTCCCGACAATAGCTTTAGGCCCTTATCCGTCCAATTAACGCTGTGATCTTGCTCCTCGATAACGCAGTAGAGTTCCTCATCCAAAGCATGGAGGGCCTTTTGAGATGAGAGAAAGGACTCCATCCTGTCAATCCTTTTCTTTAACCCCGGATCGTTCGCTACGAGATCGAGGTATCGAGGATTTTTGGGGCTTCCCCTCTTCACCTGCAAAAGCAGTTCTATGGTCTCATCATCCAGGTCGCTCTCCCTTATTCTCGTCTCCGCCCTGTTCAGAATAGTACGGACAAGCCTGTCTTGCTGTTCCTTGAGTTTCAGGACCATGGGCTTGAGCAGGGAGTAAAAGACGTCTTCGCTGTGTTCTACGGGCCCCGAGATGATGAGGGGGGTTCTCGCTTCATCGATGAGGATACTGTCCACCTCGTCAACGATGGCGTAGTAGAGCTCCCTCTGTACACAGTCATCTATGGAAAGCTTCATGTTATCCCTGAGATAGTCGAAGCCGAATTCATTGTTGGTGCCATAGGTGATATCCGCGTTGTAGGCGGTCTTTCGTTCCTGGTCATCCAAACCGTGCACGATAACCCCCACGGACATCCCCAAGAAGTTATATATCCCGCCCATCCACTCCGCGTCTCTCCTGGCGAGGTAGTCGTTTACCGTCACGAGATGGCTGCTTCTCTCCGTAAGGGCATTGAGATAGAGGGGCAGGGTGGCGGCCAGGGTTTTGCCTTCCCCGGTTTTCATCTCAGCAATCCTACCCTGATGGAGCGCGACACCTCCTAGGAGCTGAACATCAAAGTGCCTCATGCCCAAGACCCTCACTGAGGCTTCTCGGACCGTTGCATAGGCCTCAGGTAGGATTTCTTCAAGACCCTCGCCCCTTGCAATCCTTTCCTTAAACTCACCCGTCTTGTCCCTCAGCTGGCTGTCGGACAATTGTTTCCATTTCAGCTCCCACTCATTAATTCGGG
>QMLW01000083.1 GCA_003646935.1 Deltaproteobacteria bacterium | reverse complement strand
GAGACGTGCAAGTACGTGACGATTTTGAACGGCCCGGTGTATCCCTTTGCCGTGGTCATGAATATGGACAAGTGGAACTCCCTGCCAAAGGACGTGCAGGATGTGATGGATGGATTAGGAACGGAGCAGGCCTGGTGGACGGGCAATTACATGGACAAGCACGTGGATGAGTCGATCGAGTGGTCGAAGAAGAATCACAACATCGAGATCACAAAGCTGACCGTAAGGGAGATGGCGAGATGGAATAGGTTGATGAGGCCCTTGATCGATAAATGGATCACCGATGCCAAGGCCAAGGGATTACCGGCCAGGACCATAATAAAGGACATACGGGTAGCAAGGGACTATCATTCCCGATTCTAACGAGGCGAGGGAATAACGGATTTTGGGAGATCTCCCAAAGTCCGTTTATTCCCTTAACGGAACGAATACTCTAAGGTGCTGAGGAATATGGAGTTTTTGGATAAGTTCAGCCGGGTTTTAAACCAGGCGCTTCTCTGGATTGCCGGGGTGTTTTTAGCGGGAATGATACTGCTCACCTGTTCGAATATCTTCCTGCGGATTATGTGGCTCCCGGTAAAGGGTACCTTCGAGCTTATGGGCTTTTTCGGTGCCATCGTTACTGCCTTTGCCCTTGGTTACACACAGATCAAGAGGGGCCACATAGGAATAGATATCGTGGTGATGCGATTATCGGAAAAGGCCCAGAGAATCCTCAACAGCATCAATTACCTCATCTGCATGCTGTTCTTTTCTATTGCGGGCTGGCAGATAGCGAAATGGGCCACAACCCTCTGGAGGACAGGGGAAGTCACGGAAACACTGAGAATTATCTTCTATCCTTTCACCTATGGCGTTGCCCTTGGTTGTTTTGTTCTGGCCCTGGTATTGTTGGTTGACTTTTTGAGAGAGCTCATCCAAGGGAAAGGAGCCTCCTAGATGAACCTGGTAGTTATCGGAGTGCTGGGAATCATCATCCTCCTTCTTGTTCTGTTCTTTCTGGGAATGCCGGTTGGTTTTGCAATGGCAGTAGTGGGTTTCTGCGGGTTTTGCTATGTAGTTTCCTTCAAGGCAGCCCTCAACATGATAGGCGCTGACATTTGGACTACATTCTCGAAATATGGTTTAACGGTGATACCCCTTTTCGTGTTAATGGGCTACATAGCATTCAACGCGGGGATAGCCGAACGGTTGTACAAGGCTGCGTACAAGTGGTTGGGTCATTGGCCCGGGGGATTAGCAATAGCCACCATTGGCGCCGACGAGCTCTTTGCCGCTATCTGTGGTTCCAATACGGCTACAGCAGCCACGATGGGTGCAGTAGCCTTGCCGGAGATGAAAAAGTATAATTACGACAACAGGTTAAGCAGCGGCACTGTTGTAACCGGCGGCACCTTGGGGACCGTGATGCCTCCCAGTGTGGTCATCATCGTGATCGGTTTACAGACAGAACAATCGATAGCAGAACTGTTCCTCGGCGGCATTGTACCTGCAATCCTTTTGGGAATTCTGTTCGTTTTCACCATCCTCATGATTTGCAAAATCTATCCGAACTTCGGTCCGCCTGGGCCCAAGACGAGTTTTGGCGAGAAGATCAAATCCCTGCCCGGGGTTATTGAGGCGATAGCCATATTTGTCCTGGTAATCGGAGGCCTATTTGTCGGGCTATTTACCCCTACCGAAGCCGGCGCGGTTGGTGTGTTGTGCACGTTTATTGTGGCCGTTGCCACTCGTAGGCTCACCTGGAACGGCCTCATCAGCTCAATTGTGGAAACGCTGAAGATATCATGCATGGTCTTTGTGCTTGTGACGGGAGCTATCATATTCGGTCGCTTTCTGGCGGTAACGAGAATCCCCTTTATCGTGGCGGATTATGCTGCTTCGCTTCCGGTATCGCCCTTTGTTATTCTCGCATTCGTGTTGCTGATCTACTTGATAGGGGGCTGTGTTATGGACGCCCTGGGGTTTCTGGTGCTCACTATCCCCATCTTCTTTCCGCTGGGGATAGCCCTTGGTTTCGATCCAGTGTGGTACTCCATCATCTTAACGATGGTGACGACGTTGGGGGCAATTACACCCCCTGTGGGCGTTAATATATACGTGGTCAAGGCGTTGGCTCCTGAAATAGCGATTGGTACTATTTTCAAAAGCGTAAGCTTTTTCTTGCTGGCGTGCATTATAGCTATCATTATCTTAATCCTTTTCCCTCAACTTGTTTTATTTATACCGGAGATGCTCCACTAGCCAAAAAACAAGAAACTATTCAGCCACAAAGTCACAAAGAGTAGATGAAAATGAATTGGATAACGGAGTTTTTTCATTAATGAATGTGCCATAGGCTCATTAATCTCGATGCTATGCGCAGTAATAATGATTCTATCGTCTTCGTGTTTTTGTGCCTTTGTGGCAAGACACCTGATCAGATGCAAACCAATCAAGTAACAAGGAGTATAAACTAGCATGACCAGAAGCTTTATGCCGGAAGTTGCTACCGAAGAAGCGCTCCAAGATCTGCAGCTGGAGGGGCTCAAATGGACCGTTACCCATGCCTATGGAGGATCGGATTTCTATAGAAAGCGATTCGATGAGGCCGGTGTAAAACCGGATGATATTCGATCCCTGCGCGATATAAAACGGCTCCCCTTCACCACAGCTAAGGACTTGCAGGAGGGCTATCCCTTTCCCTTACGATCGGTGCCCTTTACCGATATCGTGAGGATCCACGCATCATCCGGCACTACAGGCAAGAGAAAGGTACTGTGCTATACACAGAAGGATATCGATGACTGGGGAGATTTCTTTGCCAGGTGCTACGAGATGGCGGGATTAAGCCAAGAGGATCGGGTTCAGATAGCGGTGGGCTACGGGGTGTGGACGGCCGGCGTTGGCTTTCAGCTGGGGTGCGAGAAGTTCGGCGCCATGGCAATTCCCGCAGGCCCCGGCAATATCGATATGCAGTGCATGTTCCTCGTTGATTTTCAATCCACCGTGCTTTGCTGTACTGCGTCAATGGGGTTGCTCATGGCAGAGGAGGTGGAGAAACGGAACATTAAGGACAAGATCAATCTAAAAAAGGTTATCTTTGGATCGGAGCGCTCCAGCGAGGCTATGCGCAAGAGGATCAAAGAGCTTCTTGGTGTCGAACATATCTTCGATATCCCCGGCATGACGGAGCTCTATGGCCCCGGCACCGGCCTTGATTGTGTGTATCATGAGGGCATCCATTACTGGGCGGACTACTACATCCTTGAGATATTGGATCCCGAGACCCTTGAGCAAGTCCAAGATGGAGACGTTGGAGAGATGGTGGTAACCACCCTCAGGAAAGAGGGCTCCCCCCTGATCAGGTATAGAACGAGGGACCTCACCAGGATTATCCCGAAGCGGTGTTCCTGTGGGTCCGTCCTTCCCATGCACGATGCCCTCTTGGGCAGATCCGATGATATGTTCATCATTCGGGGAGTGAATATCTATCCCAGCCAGGTAGACACTATGTTGTCCAACATTCCGGAGGCGGGAAGCGAGTATCAGATCATTCTGGATAGAAAAGAAGACGGCAAGGATTACATGAGCTTGAAGGTTGAGCGGAATAAGGGGCAAGACCCATCCAGGGATGGCGAGTTGAAGAGGAACATAGAGGATGAGATAAAAAAACAGATCCTGGTGAGCGGTTCGGTGAGTATCGTCGATTATGGAGATCTGCCCAGATCTGATCGGAAGAGCAAACGGGTGTTTGACAACCGAGAAAAGAAACAAAGGGGTTGAGCGATGATGGATTATGACTACATGAAACCCGCCAGTATGAAGGAAGTTTTCACCCTCCTCAAGGAGTACGGTCCCAAGGCAACCCTCATTGCCGGTGGGACCGATGTGATGGTTAATATCAGAAACAGGGAGCTTTCTCCCGAAGTCCTCATCTCCCTTCGAGGACTGCATGAGCTTCGCTATATCAGAAAAAATGACGGCTATCACATAGGTGCCCTTACTACTCACCGCATGTTGGAGCAATCGGATATGGTCAAGGGTGAGCTCTCCGCCCTTCATGATGCCGCCTCGCAGCTGGGATCAGTGCAGGTCAGAAATGTGGCTACGGTTGGCGGGAATATCTGTAACGCTGCTCCTTCAGCTGATACAGCCGGTCCCCTCTTGGCCTTGGATGCCACCGTGGTGTTAGAGGGCCCTGATGGAAGGAGGAGCGTGCCCATAGCCGACTTCTTTACGGGCCCGTCAAAAACCGTACGAAAAGGCGATGAGGTCCTTGTTGAGTTCCATATCCCTGAGGCACCAGGCCGTTTCGGCAGTGCCTACTGGAAACACGCGAGAAGAAGGGCAATGGACCTTCCCTTGTTGGGGCTAGCTGTGGGACTCGCCCTATCGGAGAGCCGGGAGATCTTCGATGCCAGAATCGGGTTAACCGTAGCTGCGCCGGTTCCCATGAGGGCTCACAAGGCAGAGGAATTTCTGAAAGGAAAGCCTTTGGAGGCGGAGGTGCTCGAAGAGGCGGGGGAAATCGCATCATCAGAGGCATCTCCCAGGGACAGCCTCAGATCCAAGGCATGGTATCGAAGGGAAATGATAGCGGTGTTTGTTCCCCGAATGGTTAGGTTGGCCGCCGAGCGTATCAGAGATAAGTGATAAGGGAGATCAGGATGAAAAAGGTATCCATATCGTTTACGTTAAACGGTGATGAGGTAACGGCTGAGGTACCGCCGAGTTGGACACTGCTCAAGACCTTACGGGAATACTTCGAGCTGACCGGGGCCAAGGAAGGATGCGGAGCAGGTGAGTGTGGCGCCTGCACGGTTATTATAGACGGAGAGGCGGTCAATTCCTGCATCTATCCTATCCCCGAGGTGGAAGGTAAGTCCGTCACCACCATTGAGGGAATTGCCGGTAAGGACGGAACCCTGCACCCCCTTCAGAAGGCCTTTATAGAAAACAACGGGGTTCAGTGTGGATTTTGTACCTCGGGGATGATCATGTCGGCCAAGTCGCTTTTGGATCGCAATCCTGCCCCCACGCGAGATGAGATCAGAAAAAGCATCGCCGGCAACCTTTGCCGTTGCACCGGCTATGTTCAGATTGTCGAGTCAATTGAGAAGGCCGCGGAAATGATCAAAGGGGCAAAATAAATGTCACAGGAGGAAACCATGTCCAATCTTCTGCATGTTGGAAAGGGCATTCCAAGGACGATCGAGATTGACAAGGTAACGGGCAGGGCCAATTACATCAATGATCTCAAACTGCCCGGTATGCTTTACGGGAAGATACTCTACAGCACCTATGCACACGCGCGGATAACAAGGATCGATACCTCGAAGGCAGAGGCGGTTCCCGGCGTGAGAGCGGTCCTCACCGGTCAGAATATTCCAGACGTGAGGGTTGGATTCTTGAAGGATCAGAGGGTGTTGAAAGGGGATGTTGTCCGCCAGTTTCGCGATGAGGTAGCCGCTGTTGCCGCCATCAACACGGAGATAGCAGAAGAGGCACTGGGGTTGATAGAGGTCGAGTATGAGGAATTACCGGCGGTATTCGATCCAATTGAGGCGATGAAGGAAGACGCTCCCCTGGTTCATGAGCTGGATGCGAGGGGGAAGCCCATCAGGACCAATATCCTGCCGTTGCCCTGGAAATTTTATGCCGGGGATATGGAAAAGGGCCGAAGGGATTCAGCCTATAGCGCCAAAGACACCTTGAGCACTACCTGGGTGAACCAGTGTTGCATGGGAACGAGCGGATGCGTTGCGGAGTTCGACATGAATAATAACCTCGTTTTCCACAGCCAGACAAACGTCCCTTTCCTGGGCAAACAGAGGATAATGGAGTATCTTGCCTCTATCGGGGTGAAGGGGAAAAACGTGCGGGTAGTGAATCCCATAGTAGGGGGGAGCTTCGGAACGAAACTGGATACGGATATCTATGAATATATCAGCATTCTCCTTGCCTTACGGACCAGAAAACCGGTGAAGATCCTGTTTTCCCGTGAAGAGGAATTCCGGGCCTTGCCGCCGAGACAGCCAGCGGTCTTCACCATAGAGCAGGGGTGTGACAAGGAGGGCAGACTGACCTTCAGGAAGGCCGAAGCGGTCTTAGATAATGGGGCCTATACCTCGTGGGGGGCTACCACCCCATCGGTTATGGTAATGCCCATGTCCTCACTCTATCGCGTGCCGAACGTCAGTTTCGAGGCTACCTGTGTGTATACGAACAACATCTACTGCCAAGCGATGAGGGGTTATGGCAATCCCCAGGCCACCTTTGCCGTTGAATCCTCAATGGACTCCCTTGCTGAAGAAGCCGGCATTGACCCTGCGGAATTCAGGCTCATCAACGCCAATCAGTCGGGTGATATCACCCCGATGAGGTTGAAGATAACCTCCTGTGGTCTTACGGAGTGCATCAACTCCGTGAAGGAGAAGATCGACTGGAGCAAAAAGAGGGGGAAACGCACGGGCAGGGGTGTTGGCATGGGCTCCCTCATCCATGTTGCAGGAGGCGCCAGGGTCTATAAATCCGATGGCCATGGGATGATGGTCAAGGTGGATCAAAATGGGCATATAGACGTGCTCGACGGCGGCACGGATCAGGGGCAGGGGTCTCCCACCATTATCTCCCAAATCGTTGCGGAAGCCCTGGGATTTCGGCCTGAGGATGTGTCCTTGACCCTCGGCGATACGGGGCTTTGTTTGTGGGATGCGGGAACCCACGCGAGCCGCCACACCTTCATGGCCGGCAATGCAGCGGTGAGGGCCTGTGAAAAGGTCAAGCAACAGATCCTCGAGCTGGCAGTCGAGAATATACCCAAAATAGTGAAGAGCGGCTTCAGAAGAAAGAAGAGGAAGGATCCCGATTTCGTAGAGCCGGAACTCGATTATGCCCTGATCTCAAGCCCTGAGAATCTGGATATTAAGGACAGGATGGTCTTCCCAAAGGACGATCCCGAACATCCGTACTTCAGGGTAGAAGTAAGCCAGGTCTTACGAGAGGGACTCCACGTGGGAACCGGAGAAAGCAAGGTCGTAGTGGCCGAGGCCTTCTATGATCCGCCTACCGAGATGTTGGATAGGGAAATGAAGGGAAATCTCTCATGCACCTATGCCTTTGGCACGACCGGGGTTGAGGTAGAGGTGGATGAAGAAACAGGAGAGGTGAAGATTCTCCAGCTCTTTGCCGCTCACGATGTGGGAAAGGCAATAAATCCGATCCTCGTAAAGGGGCAGATCTACGGGGCCGCCTATATTGGGGTGGGCTACGGCCTTACCGAGGAGATGAAGCTGGAAGAGGGACGGGTGATGAACCCGAATTTCCTAGACTACAAGATGCTTACTGCGATGGATGTTGTTCCTGTGGAGCCGATCATCATTGAGCCCGGCGATGAGGATGGGCCCTATGG
>QMLW01000082.1 GCA_003646935.1 Deltaproteobacteria bacterium | reverse complement strand
GCATCGGCCTGGGTGGTGATCCGATTGTTGGGACATCATTTGTGGATCACCTCCGGTGGTTCAAGGAGGATGAAAGCACAGCGGGCGTAGTGATAATAGGCGAGATAGGAGGTAGCGCGGAGGAAGAGGCGGCGGAATATATCGAGCGAGAGTTCACCAAGCCCGTGGTGGCCTTTGTTGCCGGGCAGACAGCACCGCCGGGAAGAAGGATGGGCCACGCCGGCGCAATCATCTCCGGAGGAAAGGGTAAGGCCGAGGATAAGATAAAGGCGCTCAGGGATCACGGAATTACCGTTGTCCTGAATCTCGGCCAACTGGGGAGCACCGCCTTGGGAGTTTTTAGGGGTTCTTGATCCCGATTTTTCCTGCGGCAGTAAGGGGCAGTTTATCAATTAGCGGTAAACAGCGATTGACTTATGCTTCGAGACCTCCTATAGTGAAGATAAGAAATTTGTATGCGAGGTGCGTAGATGTTTGGCCTAGGCATGCCGGAATTACTCATTATTCTAGTTATTATCCTGATAATCTTCGGTGCAAGCAGACTTCCCGAAATCGGTAGGGGCCTCGGTAAGGGTATAAAGAACTTTAGAGAATCCACGAGCGAAAAACCGAAGGAGATACCCCCTGATACCGAAGAGAGCAAGGGGGAAAACGAAAAAACCGATGCTCAGGCCAAGTAGTCGTATTCCCTAGAACGGGATATCATCATCGGGGGCATCGGGCGGCTCTTCCCCAAGAAAGGGTTCTTCCGTAGGCGGAGGACCTGTGGGTTCTCCTTTCCTGTCGAGCATCTGCACTCGCCAGGCAAGAATCTCTGTAGTCCACCTCTTATTCCCATCCCGATCCTCCCAGTTCCTGGTCTCCAGTCTTCCCTCTACATAGACAAGGCTCCCTTTATGCAAGTATTCGCCACAGGTCTCTGCCAATTTTCTCCATGCTACAATTCTGTGCCATTCAGTCTTCTCCTGCTTTTCTCCTTCCCTGTCTGTCCACTGTTCTGTGGTGGCTATTCTAAAGTTAGCAACCGGGGAGCCGCTTGGTGTGTAACGTAACTCTGGATCAGCGCCAAGATAACCTATCAGCATCACCTTATTTAAACTCGCCATAGATACCTCCCCCTTAAAGATTCGTCTATCTTAGGGAAACTTAGCACAGTGGTTAAAATTTTCAACGCAAAATTATCTAAAAGGTGCGCGTACTATGTTCATAGGATTGGACTGTATAGATATGCGTATAGCATTGTCCGATGTTTTTGGTTGACGGAAGGGAATTTCAAATAGAGTCAAGTAAAAGAATGAGAAGGGGGAGATACGCTCTCGCCCTTCGAATGTAGGCCAAAAAAGTACTTGTGGCCTTAACAATATATTTCCAATGATTCTTCCGATTGCCTATTTTATGAACCTTGGGCTGCCCTCAGTCGATATCCATGTTTTGACAGTGCTTTGATGATTTGATCTACACTGGTCTTTTTCTCATCAAAGGTAATGGTGACTAAATGAAGAGGAATATCAATGCCTATCCTGTGTACCCCGTCTATTTCCTTTAGGATAACCCGTACCCTATGTGCTGTATCTGGTCATTCGCAATGTGGAACCGTGAGCTGAACAACCCTCGCAGTATCGGGAATAACCTGTGATCCCGCACATGAGAACAGAGCCACGCCTAACAGCAGAACCGCTACAATGCTTATTTCCCTTTTTATTACGACGCCCCCATTTCTATTGCTTCTAGTTTTTTTAAATGTTTTGCTCCTTGTTATTCGTCAACTGGGCACTTGCCTCTGTTGCTCATTATTTCCCGGTATGTATTTCACGCCAGTCTCGGGGGCTCATGTATTTGTCCCCGAGGGACCAAATTCCCCGTCTAACCTTCTGTGCCTCCTCTTGCGCTTTACGGTAGAGATCAATAGGAAAGCCTGCTGGAGATTTTTCACGCCACACCTCAGCAAGCCCCTCTTTGATCAACTCGATGTTGATGTTCGTATCCCCCAGAAAAATCTCCCCTATGAGATGATTATAGGGATGTGGACCAATACCATAGCCCGTAATTTCAACACGCTTGTTAAGCATTTTGTTTTCAAGGTATTGCTTTGCCTCTTGTCCGTATGGTTGGTCTTGCTCGTGGTTTCGTGAGGCTATCTCAGGCGCATCGACTCCTGCCAAGAGCACGTACATAACAATATCATGCCCTTCGGCCATTATTGTATCGCCGTCATAGACCTTGATGACTGTAAACTGTCCTGCTGAGCTAGGGGAAGAGAGTACCAAAAGGGATATGATTAGTATGTGAATCATTATGAGTGGCTTTTTCATGTTCTCTTCTCCCTAATGCGGATTGGCCTCACCCGATTGAGGTCGAGGGTTTCCCCTTTTGAAGTTTCTTCCACCGTATTCAGCTGGTTTAGCCCTATGATGTCTGACCCAGGATCCGCCTGTCCGGCTCAGAATGCTCCATGATGTAGTTGGGTGACACTAAATCATACACGTAAAGAGTCTTGTCGTCAATTAGCTTTGCAACAATATAATCATGACCCCAGGCATAAAAGACATAGCCATAGAGTTGGTTATCCAGCCCCAAGAGCACATGGAGTCGAGGTTGAAACTGCGTGTATGTCTTGATCCAACCGATGATCTCTGAGACGGTTTCTCTATCCTCAACCCTGACCCATCTATCCCCTATGAGCTTTCGCCCGTCATTTTTCGGATCAAACATGATGCCCGCGGGATTGCTGGTAGACATCCCAGCATAGGATATGCTGTAGTCACTCCAGTTCGCCTCTAGCTTCTCGATGGTCATATCATCATATTCGGTGGATAGCCGAACCTTGGCATAGCCCTTGAGCCATGCACATCCAGACATGAGAACTACCGTAATAATAAGAATTATTACCGAATATGTTACATGGTTTGGTTTCATCATCTTTTAACAGCTTTTAAAACCAACACTCCAATATTCCACCATTCCATTATTCCATGTGTGAGACAATAGGAAACAGTCTCAAAATAACCTTTTTAATTTCAATAAGTTGTAGAATTTCCGAGACGAAGACGTTAAGTAATCATTGATCATTAACCCTCTTGTTTGCCAATCGGTAGCCGGTAGGGTTGCCCACATCAAAGCCCGTTCCATCCAAGATCTTGCCGAGGACCCTTCTGTCTCGCAGCATTGCCTGGATGGCAGGGGTGTCATCCCATTCCTCTGGTTCGCCTCTGGTTTTTTCTAAATATGAGAAAAAATGCGGTCCAAAGATCCCCCTGCCGGCGTACTTAAAAAATGTCTGCCCCTCCTCTGGAATGAGGGGTGCTTTGGATTTTGATGAAAAGCTATGTACCTCCACGATTCCGTGCGCCACATGCTCCACCTCAAGTATCCCCACGTTGCCGAATCCTCTCGCATCCTTACTGTCCACGGCGAGTACGCCTAATACGTCAGTCACACCACGTTCACACACGGGGATTATCTGATGGAGGGCTGGAGCTGTCCCGAAAAGGATCCGGTCAGGCATCATCACGGCAAAGGGCTCCCCGGCCAGCATGTCCTTTGTCCCATATATGGCTTCTCCGGATCCCCGGGGCAAAGGCTGCTCAACGAATCTTACAACAGGGGGCTGAACCCCCTTTTTTCCTGCATTCTCCCACAAATCCTTGACCAGCCCTTCTCCTTCGAGGTAGTTTCTGAGCGTGTCCTTATGTTTGCTTATTACCACGTAGATTTCCTCCAGCCCTGAGAGAGCGGCCTCGAGAACTGTATAGTAGATCATGGGTTTATCCCCTATCAGAAGCATCTCCTTAGGATATGCCCGTGACATGGGGTATAATCTCGTTCCCAGCCCCGCAGCAGGAACAACCCCTTTTCTTACCTTCTGCATCTTGCCACACTCGTCTGATAATGAAGGGCGAATACTGAAGCGTTCCATTCGTGCTTTGAGCTACGACCATCGGAGCTCATAGGACCCCGTTTCAATTGTATGTCCTTAGGCCTCGTAAGGGTACCCATACAGGTAGCTTGGCTTTTGAGAGGGTTTAAATGTGTATGTGTTGAAGGATGGAGAAGCGATGCTGCCTTACCCAAAGAATGTATCTCTCCTATAATGGAGGTAATGCTCGGCAATGAAATTCAATGGCTTCTTTGCCTTTTGAAAATTGCTGTGCAAGATCCAGAATACCTCTGATAAATCCATCTCCTTGACTGACTGGTGTTCTGCAGCCAATTTGTAGAATTTTCGACCTTCCTGTTCATATTCCTCCGGGCTAATCCTGAGCTTACCCCTGATATGGGGACGGAGCTCCCCTGAGAATGGATACCGATAATCACGCTCCGCGTAGTCGGGAAATATGCCGAGGATGAATAGGCAAATATCGGCAATCCTTTTATAAAAACCGAGCCTATACTCATCCTCCACTGCCTCACAAAAATTCATGAGGCTGACGATGTCCATGTCATTGAAGCGTATCTTTTTCCATATTCCCTTTCGTATCCTAAATGTGATGCTGTAGCTTTGGATTTTGGTAAACGAGGAGAGCATTTCAGCCAGGTAGATGAGAAGGGATTCCTCTGATAGAAGTTTTATCACATCCTGCGTATCAAAGACAGGGATCTTCATGGTGTTCGTTTTTTCAAGCGTGTAGCTCGTCTTCTCAAGGTCTTTAGCCGCGTTCCTGAGCAGAATTTCAAAAAAAAGGCCGGGTGAGATCTTAAGGAATACCTCATCGTCATTCATCAGTCTTTCGAACAGCTTTTCCTCCGAAATGAAGCTATTTCTAAAGTCCTCATCCTCTCTAAGGATCTGCTTAAGCCTCGATTTGTCCATGACTTCGGGGCATGCGGTTTCAATCAAAAAATCTAAATCACCCTCTGATAATCTCACTTGCCTAAGGTTCATATGAGCCATCTTGACTCACCTCCTATAGAATGTATGGGCTCCGAACCTTCTTGCAGGGATCAGTCCCTGAGGAGCGGTATCGGGCTTGCGGGTGCCGCCTGATTTGTAGACGAGAGGCAGCACTGAAAATCATTATAAAAATTGATTTCTCGAACTGTCAAGGGGATGAGCGGTTGAGATTGTTTTTTAGAGAAACGAAAATGTATCTCGGGTATCGCCCTCAAGGGCTATCGACGTGACACTGGTACAACCTCAAGGCAACATAGGCCAAAAAGGCCCAATACTCTTTGGATTGGGGCCATCTTTGCTCCATTACTCGGTATCTTCGAGATCGCTAATTCAAATGCATCCTGCGGTGTTGGAACAGACCGGTTTCATCTACCTCATCGGGAATCTCGATTTGTTCCTCCACCGGCAACAACGCAATCTTGAGCGCCTCGTCCGTCCACTCGATAGGCACGAGATTCATGGTGTTACGTATTTCCTCCGGTAGATCTTCTAGGTCACGCTCATTACGTTTTGGCAGAAGGACCGTGATAAGGCCTGCGCGATGAGCAGCCAATACCTTCATCTTGATGCCTCCTACCGGGAGCATGCGTCCCCGAAGCGTCACCTCGCCCGTCATTCCTACATCGCTTCGAGCCGGTCGCCCACTGAAGAGGCTCGCCATGGCCATGAGCATGGTCAAACCGGCTGAGGGACCATCTTTGGGTATGGAGCCTGCCGGCACATGGATATGGACATCGGTCTTGTCGAAGAAATCGGGATCAATGCTTAATTGGCTTGCTTTAGAGCGCAGGTAGCTATGGGCAATTTGCGCGCTCTCGCGCATTACATCGCCCAACTGACCGGTGAGGGTTAGCTTGCCGTTGCCCTTCATACACGTTGCCTCGATAAAGAGGATATCACCGCCAACAGGGGTTACCGATAGGCCCGTAGCAATCCCTGGAATCTTTATGGTTTCTGAAAGCTCCGATTCGAACCTCTCTTTCTTGAGGTACTCCCGCACTATCTCTGGGGTGATCTCGAGATGTGACAGCTCTCCAGCCGCTATCCTCACCGCGCTCTTACGGCAGATGGTCCCTATTTCTCGCTCAAGGTTCCGAACACCCGCTTCTCGGGTGTAGTCCTGTATGATCTTGTCCAGGGCCCCCGGGGAAAAGGTTATCTCATCCTCACGAAGCCCATTGGCCTTAAGCTGGCGTGGAACGAGGTACTTCTGTGCGATGTGGATCTTCTCGTACTCGGTATACCCTTCAAGGTGAATGGTCTCCATGCGATCGCGCAATGGGGGAGGAATTGTCTCCAATTGATTGGCGGTGGTGATGAAGATTACATCGCTCAGATCGAAATCCACATCCAGGTAATTATCTCTGAATGTATGGTTCTGCGCTGGATCAAGTACCTCCAAGAGGGCACTGCTAGGATCCCCTCGCCAGTCACTGCCAACCTTATCAACCTCATCGAGCATAAATACGGGATTACGGGTACCGACCCGCTTGATAGCCTGGATAATTCGACCGGGCATAGCACCTATATAGGTGCGCCTATGTCCGCGAATCTCGGCTTCATCACGCATCCCTCCCAGGCTCATGCGCGTAAACCTTCTACCCAAGGCACGCGCAATGCTCTGTCCCAAGCTCGTCTTGCCTACGCCTGGCGGTCCGACAAAACACAGGATGGCACCCATTGCCGAGCTAGCATTCGCCTCCTTGCCTGGTTCGATCTCTATTCCGCGTTCCTTAACGAGCTTACGAACTCCAAGGTACTCGAGGATGCGATCCTTGACATCCTGGAGATCATAGTGATCCTCATCTAATACCTCGCGGGCATGGTTGATATCCAGCTGGTCTTCGCTCAACACATTCCAGGGTACCTCCAGTATCCAGTCAAGATAGGTTTTAATAACGGAATACTCGGCTACTTGCGGAGGCATGCCCTTGAGTCGCTTGAGCTCCCTTTGAGCCTCTTTGTAGGCCTCCTCGGGCAAATTGGCCTCATCGATCTTCTCCATATACTCGGAAAAGGCTGACTCTGTCTCGTCTATTTCACCCAGTTCCTTTTGAATTGCCTTGAGTTGCTGGCGGAGATAGTAGTCACGTTGGGCCTTATCCATTTCCCCTTTGGCCTCGGACTGGATCTTTTGGCCCAGGCTCAGGACCTCCTTTTCGTGAGCAAGATGTGAGATCAGGGCGTGCAATTTTTCCTTCAAGGTGTGCATCTCAAGAATCCCTTGGGCCTTTGATATCTCCAGGCGTGAATTTGCGGCAACGAGGAAGGTCAGGTAACGTGGGTCTTCTATCTGGTTGAGGAACTTTCCAACCTCATCGGGCAAGTTCGGTGAGAGGGAAATGACCTCTTGGGCGAGTTCCCGCAGACTTCGCTGAAGGGCGTCGAGCTCAACACCCGGCTCTATTGTATCTGGTAAAAGGGAAATGCGGGCACGGAGGTATGGCTCAGTCTCAAGCCAGTTATCAACCCGCATGCGCTCCAGGCCCTGGACGATTACCTGAAGTGTTTGATCCGATGACTCAACCACATTATAGATCTTGGCCGCCGTTC
>QMLW01000081.1 GCA_003646935.1 Deltaproteobacteria bacterium | reverse complement strand
CTAATAGGGTGTGTCAAGGGCAATGGCGGGCAGGTAAAGAAGATCCTCAAGCACCTAGGTTTATGGGAACTAAAGGCCAGACCACAGCCCAAGGCCATAGAAAAGACCCAAGAATACCTTCCTGATGACTCGACCTCCCAGCTCCCGATAAGTGGCCTTATGTTGACCCCCAGTATCCGGAGGTTTACCCGAAGGGCCGCCCCGCTTAATTTTTCACATTGGGAGCCGAGTTCACGGGAGGCGTATAACCTTTTTTCGAGCAACTGCATCCTTTTCACGAAGATATGGCCCCAGATCCACCTTCCTCGCCCCTGAATGCCCTTCCCTCATCAATCCGATTTACGGGTTTAATGTAAGGCTACCACATAATGTGTCCACTTTACCCTTGGCACACAAGGCGAAATCGCCTATACTTCTGCATGTAAAAAGGGAGTTCCAGTCAATTCCAATTAAGAGAGGAGAGAACCAGCATGAAAGACAGGATCATCCCACCTATTTCGACTCCCATTGAAGATGAGAAGGCAAGCCAGGATAAGCTGCGATTCAACATCGAGAAGATGAATGCCACCCGCATAGGCGGCTACCTGGTGCTTGGGTCCAACGGAGAGGCTGTTCTCTTAACCGAGGATGAAAAAGTATCGATGATCGAAACTGCCCGTGAATCTGTCGCCTCTGATAAGGTTCTCGTTGCAGGAACCGGGCAGGAATCCACAAAGGGACTATTCGGCTCACGCGCAAGGCGGCAGACCTGGGTGTAGACTATGCCCTCATCGGAAATCCCCACTACTTCAAGGCCGCCATGAGCGTGAATAACCTCTATGATCATTACGCAGCAGTAGCAGAGGCCTCACCTATTCCGATCATCCCCTACAATTCACCTGGATTCACCGGGATCAACATGGGAGCTGAACTGGTTGGAAAGCTGTCTGAGCATCCCAACGTTGTGGGCGTAAAAGACGGCACGGGAAATGTAGCTCAGCTTGCCGAGTTTCGAAGGCTGGGAGGACCTGATTTCCTTATCTTTACCGGGAATGCACCCACGTTTCTTCCCGCACTATTCGTGGGAATATCCGGTGGGATGATGCCGATCGCGAATATCCATCCCGATCTCTGGGTCCAGATGCTGAAGGCGTTTCGTAGCGGAGATTTTGAGAAGGCACGTCGGTTAGAATCGATTCTGCTGCCAATGACCAAGGCCATCATGAAATACGGCCCTGGAGGCATCAAAGCAGCGATGGATATGATGGAACTGTATGGAGGCCCGCCACTGTTGCCCCTGAAGCCACCACCCCCAGAAGGCATCGAAGAGATTCGTTCGGCCCTTCAAAACGTTGCAGAGCAGACGAACATCTAATCCACAGCAAATGTCGAATCTCGGGTCACCCCTATAAAATCACCGGTCAAGAGGAAAGAGGATCCCCGCAGTATGTTTTTATCTTTTCATAGGAGATATGGCCTTCGTCGATCTCCACATGGCATCTATTATTTGCCGAATTTTATTGACAATTATGAGATTACTGACCTAAATATTATGTGTAGCCTATAGCAAGGAGCTATAGAACGGGAACACGTGAAAGAGCCAGAAGGGCTAAAGAAACACGGGCCGACCCTTTCTGGTTTTTCTTATTTTTAAACTCTGAGTTTATTATCAGCTATCTTGATAGCAGAAAGGAGGCTGGACATGTGTGAGGCAAATGCGTATCTGCTTCAAAACGGCGAAGAACAGCTCATTATGGAAAGCGTGGATATCGTGCGGCCGGAGAAAAACGGTATCTACCTTCAGGACATCTTTGGGGGACAAAGAATCGTAAAGGCAACCATCAAGGAGATGAACCTCGTAGACCACAGGATCCTGCTCGAGGAACAATAAGAGTCACCGACATCAGTAGAGAGGTCATATCATGAATCACCATCATCACCATGAGGATAATGATTCCGAACTCAAGATTACCTTAACGGATAAGGAGAAATTGGGGAAGCTTCTGAACTACTGGATCAAACACAACGAAGAGCATGCCGACACGTATCTCGAATGGTCGAAAAAAGCAGCCACCGAGGAGCTAAAGGATGTGGCCCAAATCTTAGAGGAGGCATCGAATAGGGCTTTATCGCTTAATGCGCTTCTTAAAGAGGCCTTAAAGAAGCTATAAGTCCATGCAATCCATCACTGCCTTGCTCCTCCAAGCTTCCTTTCTCGATTGCGCGAAGAGGCAGTTCTCTCCTCTGCCATTCTCCATAAATACGTAAGGCCCACATAATTCTGACCACCGAGTCTCTAAAGATACCTGCTTCAGTAATAGAGTACAGACAGACGGCATATTTTTTATTTGCCAATAAACATAAATATAAGTAGTCTATATGGTTTAAAGTTTTTATCCTGATACATTTTGATAGGCTATGGGTAGCATAAACGATCTCATAACTTCCTTTCTCAGATATCTCCAGACGGAAAAGGGTTACTCAAATCACACGGTGAGGAACTATGACAGCGATCTCCGGCAATTCATACGCTTTGTGGCAACGAAAAAAGGCCTCGAAGACAACGTATCGGATATTGATATTATTGACTATAAACTCATCAGGTCGTATTTAGGAGAGCTTTTCGACACAAGTCGGCGGACCACCATTGCACGGAAGCTTTCCGCTCTCAAGTCCTTTTTCAGGTTCCTTGAGTTCAGGGGATATAGCCCCAGCAATCCAGCATCCGAGATAGCCACCCCAAAACAGGAGCGGCATATACCCACGTATATTCCCATCGATGATATGTTCGCAATGCTCGAGAAACCAGACAGGGAAAAAATTTCAGGGCTGAGGGATGTTGCCATCTTGGAGTTGCTTTACTCCTCCGGTCTCAGGGTGAGCGAGCTTGTCAATTTAAACCTGGAGCACTTGGACCTCAAAGCACGTCTCGTGAGGGTTTCAGGTAAGGGAGGGAAGGAACGGGTTCTGCCTGTTGGCAGAAAGGCGATTACGGCACTCATTGAATATGTGGAACATACGGCTCAGCAAAGGGCAAAGGTCGGTTACAGCAGGGATCAAGGGCCCCTGTTCCTCAACTTCAGAGGTGGCAGGCTTTCCGCTCGTAGCGTACACAGATTGGTGAAACGCTACTCACGGGAGTGCGGAATTACCACGGAGATCAGTCCCCACTCCATTCGCCATACATTCGCCACTCATCTGCTCGATGGCGGTGCGGATTTAAGATCGATTCAGGAACTGCTTGGCCATGTAAACCTTTCAACAACGCAAAAATATACCCACGTAAGCATCGACAAGCTCATGGAAGTGTACGACAAATCCCATCCAAGAAGGTAGCCGTTAGGGCTAAAGGAGCGTGTCAATTGACACGAGAACGAAGGGCAAGAGATATGATAGGGCAAAGGATGAGAGCAACCACCATCTTATCGATCAGAAAGGGTGGACAAGCCGTAATGGCCGCCGATGGGCAGGTAACCCTGGAAAATACCATTATGAAGAAGCGGGCCAAAAAACTGAGGTTCATGTACGGTGATAGGGTACTCGTAGGTTTTGCTGGAGCAACAGCAGATGCCTTCTCGCTGTTTGAGAAGCTAGAAGGAAAACTTGAGAAATACAATGGCAATCTTCCAAGAGCCGCAGTAGAACTGGCAAAGGACTGGAGAACGGACCGGATACTTCGCAGGCTTGAGGCACTGCTTCTCGCGATGGATCAAGAACACACCTTCATATTATCGGGGAATGGAGACGTCATAGAGCCCGATGAGGATGTTGCCGCCATTGGCTCAGGCGGCCCTTACGCCTTGGCTGCTGCAAGGGCCCTTGTCGCTCATTCCAGTCTCGATGCCAAGTCCATCGCTTTGGAATCGATGAAGATTGCAGCATCTATATGCCTCTACACCAATGAGGAGCTTGAGGTGAAAAGCCTGCCCAACTCGAAAGGGTAGGAATTCCCTTTTTAGAGCGGCGAAGCCTGCCGGAGGCAGGCACGCCGCGTTATATAAAATCGAGAAGCGATTTTATAACTTGATGAGATTACGGAGATCATATGGAAGATAACGGGAATCCAGAGACAGAACAAAAGGTATTGACCCCGAGGGAAATCGTCTCTGAGCTGGATAAATACATAGTGGGACAGGACAAGGCGAAACGCTCAGTATCGATCGCCCTGCGAAATAGATGGCGAAGGCAACAGGTGCCGCCAGAGCTCCGGGATGAAATCGCCCCGAAAAATATTATTATGATAGGCCCTACTGGCGTGGGCAAAACCGAAATCGCTCGACGCCTCGCACGATTGGCCAATTCTCCCTTCTTGAAGATCGAGGCCTCGAAATTCACCGAGGTAGGGTACGTGGGCAGAGACGTGGAGAGCATAATTAGGGATTTGACCGAACTAGCGGTAAATATGGCCAAACAAGAGGAACAGGAAAAGGTGAAGGCCAAGGCCATGGAATTAGCTGAGGAAAAATTGCTGGATATCCTTCTGCCTAAACCGAAAAAGGAAATAGAACAGGACACCGGGGACAAGAGGGAGGGAATGCTTGAGGTAGTGAAAAACGGGCCTTCAGACTCAAACGCAACCAGGGAGAAACTGCGGCGCCTCTTGCGACAGGGAAAGCTCGACGAGAGGTACGTGGAACTTGAAGTAAGCGATAAGCCTTTCCCCCTCATTGAGGTATTCTCCGGTGCCGGATTGGAGGAATTGGATATAAACGTGAAGGATCTTTTTGGCCAGATCCTGCCGTCTAAAACCAAAAAAAAGAGGGTGAAGGTAAAGGAGGCAATCGAGATAATCACACAGCAGGAATCCCAGAGATTGATCGATCTTGATAAGGTTGTTGAGAAGGCTATTCAAAGGACGGAGCACAACGGGATAATCTTCTTGGATGAACTGGACAAGATAGTGGGAAGCGATACCACATCCGGTCCCGATGTTTCGAGAGAGGGGGTGCAAAGAGATCTGCTGCCCATTGTTGAGGGATCCACGGTGCTCACGAAATATGGTATGGTAAAGACCGACCATATCCTATTTATCGCCTCTGGAGCCTTCCATGGAAGCAAGCCCTCCGATCTTCTTCCCGAACTTCAGGGACGGTTCCCCATCAGGGTCGAACTCGATCCCCTCACGCAAGAGGATTTCGTGAGGATTCTTACCGAGCCTCAGAATGCACTCATAACACAGTACATTGCCCTGATAGCTACTGAGGGCATCACCTTGAAGTTCACCGAGTCCGCAATTGCCCAGATAGCGGAGATGGCATTTGAGGCCAACGAGTCCATGGAGAACATAGGCGCACGCCGTTTACACACCGTAATGGAGGCGCTCTTAGACGATATCTCCTTCAACGCGTCGGACACCCAGGATAAGGAAATTACCATTGATAAGGAGTATGTGAAGGAACGATTAAGCGAGATATTGGAGGATATAAACCTGAGCAGATACATCCTTTAGGGATTGGGGAACAATGATGGAATCGGGATTAGACAGGGCACGGATTTTGATCGAGGCACTGCCCTATATACGGAAATTCTCTGGCCAGAAGATGGTCATCAAATACGGCGGCCATGCCATGGTTGAAGATAGCCTGAAAAAGGGATTCGCCCAGGATATCGTTCTCATGAAGTATATGGGGCTCAATCCGGTGATCGTACATGGCGGCGGCCCCCAAATAGGCAAGGTCCTGAGTAAATTATCCATACAATCGAATTTCGTGAGCGGCCATAGAGTTACGGACCAACAGACCATGGACGTAGTAGAAATGGTACTCGCCGGTAAGGTCAACAAGGAGATCGTGACCACCATAAACCAACACGGAGGCCAGGCGGTCGGTCTTTCGGGCAAAGACGGTCAGCTCATTACCGCCAAAAAACTCAAGATCGTGGCAAAGCAGGATAGTACGGACGGCCAAGCCGGTGATCCTCCCGAGATAATAGATATCGGGCTCGTTGGCGAGGTTGTGTCCGTCAACAGCCGAATAATCGAGAGCCTCATAGACAACCAGTTCATCCCTGTGATCGCCCCTGTGGGGGTCGGCAAGGACAATGAGACATATAATATAAATGCCGACCTTGTAGCAGGTCATGTTTCCTCATCTCTCAAGGCCAAAAAGCTCGTGCTTCTGACCGATGTGGAGGGCGTTCTCGACGGGGATGGCAAGCTCATCAGCAGCATCAGGGCGCGTGATGCTGAAAAGATGATTGCCAAGGGTACGATCACCGAGGGAATGATACCAAAACTTCAATGCTCTCTCGATGCCTTAAACGGCGGCGTGGAAAAGGTCCACATCATAGACGGAAGAAAGGAGCATGCCGTGCTCCTTGAGATATTTACGGACCAGGGAGTTGGCACGGAGATTCTCCTCGAATAAAATCGTTACACGATTTTATGCACATCCCGGTCCGTTCCGGGCCGGGACTGACAGGCGAATTGATAAAACGCGACGCTTTCGGTCCTATGGCAATTTAAATTCATCATACGCTGCAAGCAGCGGGGTATTCAAATCTAAACGCTAGCCTAAGGTTGCACCATGACTTCGCACACGATAGACAGGGCAGAACGATTTATGTTTCAGACGTATAAGAGAATTCCCATCACCCTTGTGAGAGGAGATGGTTGCCGTGTCTGGGATGAGAACGGCAAGGAGTATCTTGATTTTGTGGGGGGAATAGCTGTCTGTGCTTTGGGCCACAGCTCCCCGGTGGTAAGCACGGCGATCTGCGAGCAATCAAAAAAACTCGTTCATGTCTCAAACCTTTATTACACCCAGCCGCAGACTGAGCTTGCCCAGATATTAGTGGAGAACTCCTTCGCGGATCGGGTGTTTTTCTCGAACAGCGGAGCAGAGGCAAACGAGGCCGCAATTAAACTAGCCAGGCACTATTCAAGAGATCACTATGGTCCAAATCGACACGTGATAGTCACCATGGAGAATTCATTTCATGGACGAACTATGGCGACCCTCTCGGCAACGGGACAAGAGAAGATACGCAAGGGATTCGACCCTGTGCTCGAGGGCTTCCGGTACGTTCCCTTCAACAACCTTCGCGGCCTGGAGGCAGCCATTGACGGATCTGTGTGTGCGGTTATGCTGGAGCCCATCCAGGGCGAGGGCGGAATCGTGGTGCCCGATTCGGATTACCTGAAAGGTGTAAGGCAGATCTGCGATACCCATAATTTGCTCCTTATATTGGACGAAATACAGGTCGGTATGGGGAGAACGGGCAATCTCTTCGCATACCAACATTTCGGGATAACCCCCGATATCGTCACGCTTGCCAAGGCCCTGGGCAACGGGCTGCCCATAGGTGCCATGCTGGCCAGGGAGGAGTTAAAGGATTCCCTCGGACCAGGGACTCACGCAACAACATTCGGGGGATCACCCCTGATCACATCGGGTGCTCTTGCCCTTGTGAAAAGCCTCCTGAACGATGGATGGATCGATCACGCGAGGGATACGGGCGAGTATTTCAAGAAAGGGCTCCATGAGCTTCAGCGAAAATACAGT
>QMLW01000080.1 GCA_003646935.1 Deltaproteobacteria bacterium | reverse complement strand
TGATCGTGGTTGCCCCCCGGTTTCTCTCCGCTTCAGTGGCGGACAGCGTAAAGATGGGGGCCAAGGGGGTCATTATTATTACCGCAGGGCTCGGAGAAACAGGAGAAGAGGGAAAGAGGATAGAAAAGGATATAATAGATGAGGCAGCAAAGACCGGGGCCTTCGTGATAGGCCCCAACTGCAGCGGCATGTTCAGCGCCTCAGCTGATATGAATATCCTGGGAGTGCCCGGGATAGAAAAGGGCCCGATCTCGGTGCTTGCCCAGAGCGGGAATGTGATCGACTCGCTCACCCATTACGCGAGGATGAGGAAGATCGGGTTCAGCAAGATAATCAGCGTGGGAAACGCGATAGGGGTTAAGTTTCACGAGTATATAGACTATCTGAAGGATGACCCAGACACCAAGGTCATTATGGCCTACCTGGAGGGCATCAAAGAGGGAAACAATCTGGTCAAGGTGGTTCGGGAGACATCAAAGGTAAAACCGGTGATCGCTCTCAAGGTGGGGAGTTCATCTGCCGGGGCGAGGGCGGCGGCCTCACACACCGGTTCGTTGGCGGGCGATGATCTCATCGTGAATGCGGCCTTCAAGCAGGCCGGCATAGTGAGGGTATCGAACGTGGATGAGCTCTTCGATATTGCACATGTATTCGTTCATTGCCCCCTGCCCAAAGGCAAGAGAGTAGCGATACTATCGGAAGGCGGGGGCGATAACTCCATTGCCGCGGATAACGCAGAGAAGCACGGAATTGAGGTACCCGTGCTAAGCAATGAAACCCAAGAGAAGATGAAGCCGTTTCTGCTCGAAGGCATGCCCGCCAGCAACCCCATTGACTATGGAGGCACTGCCGAGGAGAACCCTCATATGATCACCGAATGTGTCAAGGTGTGCATGGAGGATGAAGGGGTTGATGGAATCTACATCACCGGCTTTTTCGGGGGGTTCAAGGACATTATCGCACCCCATGTTGCAGAATTGGAGGAGCAGGCCTCGCGGGATATGGTCCAACTGGTGAAAGCGTATAAAAAACCCCTCTTCATGCACACCAGTTTTGCGAGGGATCCTATTCCATCGCTTGATATCCTCAAGGAGGAAGGAGTGCCCGTGATGGAGTCCTCTGAGAGGACAGCCCGCTGTCTGAGCGCACTGATGCAGTTTTCCATACGGAAGAGAGAGATGGGCCAGATGCACATGCCCACGGGGGAGAAAAAGGACCGACCTGCCGTGAACGCGCTATTTAATAGGGTGAAAGAGGAGAAAAGGAATAACCTGCTCGAAACCGAATCAAGGGAGCTGCTCAGCCACTATAACATTCCCCTGCCGGAAGCGATGTTAGGGGAGAGCCCGGAGCGGGCCATCGAGGCGGGCAGAAAAATAGGGTTTCCCGTTGCTATGAAGATCGTGAGCCCTGAGATCATCCATAAATCCGATGCTGGAGGGGTTAAGATAAACCTGAAAGGTGAAACCGAGGTGCATACGGCCTTCGATGAGATAATCGGGAATGCCGAAAAAGTAACAGCAAGAGACAAGATCCTGGGTGTTCTCATCTCCCCCATGGTTGCCCAGGGGCAGGAGTGCATCATCGGGATGATTCGTGATGGCCAGTTTGGTCCCGTGGTCATGTTCGGCCTCGGAGGGATATTCGTGGAAGTATTAAAGGATGTCTCCTTCAGGGTGGCGCCCCTGGCGGATGAGGATGTCGATGAGATGATCCAGGAGATAAAGGGCTACAGGTTGCTAACCGGCATACGGGGTGAGAAGCCGAAAGACATCAATGCCATCAAGGATATTATCGCCAAGCTCTCTCAGATCGCCGTTGAGAATCCCGAGATCAACGAGATCGATCTCAATCCGGTGATCGTTCATGAAAAGGGCGCATCCATTGTGGATTCCCGGGTAATCCTCGGATGAAATTAGCCACAGATTCACGCAGATGGACACAGATAGTTTAAAACACAAAGAGACAACAGATATTATCCTCAAATGTTTTTATGAAGTTTATAATGAGCTTGGTGATGGGTTCTTGGAATCTGTCTATGAAAACGCTTTATATGATAATAAAAGGAAGAAAATCAGCGATAATTAGCGTAAATCTGCGGCTGGAAAGGAGTGAGCAATGGAGTTTGAATGCATTATCTACGAAAAAGAAGAAGGGATTGCCACTATCAAGTTGAACAGACCCAAGGTCTTGAATGCCATGAACAAGCAACTGTGGATTGATTTCCAGGTGGCCCTAGAGGATGTGAAGAATGACCCGGAAGTAAAAGTCCTCATTATCACTGGTGAGGGAAGGGCATTCTCCACAGGGGCGGATCTCAAGGATTCAAAGGACAGAACCATAGAGCAGTACCGGGACTACCTCGTTGAACTCCAGGAGACCTCGAGAAAGATCATACGGTTTGAAAAGCCCACCATCGCAGCGATCAATGGCTACGCTTTGGGCTCAGGCTACGAACTCGCCCTTGCCTGTGATATCAGGATCGCTGCGGAGGAGGCGAAGATCGGCTCGCCTGAGGCCAGGGTGACCTCCTCGGTAACCGGCGGGGCAATGAGACTGGTGCAGGATCTCATTGGCCCAGGGAAGGCTAGAGAACTTCTCTTTACCTCGGAGTATATCGACGGAAAGGAGGCCGAGAGGATCGGCCTGGTCAATAAGGCAGTTCCCTTGGATGCGCTCATGAATGAGGCACGGGGGATAGCCAAAAAGATTTCCGAGAATTCCTCCTTTTCCATCAAGTTGATCAAAAAGGGCCTCAACATGGCACGCGATGGGGTAAGCCTCGATGCACTGATGGACTTTGAGATTGAGGCGTGCTTAGCGTGCGTGTTCACGAAAGAGCGACAGGAATCTCTCAAGGAGTTCGAGGAGAGGAAGAAAGAATAAGCACCGGAAACCAGCAAAAATATTTTGTTTAGTTTTGGAGATTTGATATATTAAATCCAATAAGGGAACATAGCAGATCCCAAAACAAAGAGTATCGAACCCCGCTGTAATTCATACAGGAGGCGAGTTCTTTACACATCGTACCATAATCCCGGCAATGGGTAGCTCACGGGGGCTTACCTTTGGAATTTCAAGGGGAAATACTTTTTCCTACCTTCCCGATCCCACTTTGTTCATGCCAAAGCTGATCAGCGATCTTACCAAAGACTTATCAAATGCTTTCATGCGTCTAAAAGGGGATGTGGATCTTCTCACGGGGGATTGCCATGTAAAGTTCGAGAAAAAGATAAGAACGCTCGATATAGTAATCCGTAAACATTACAGAGAGGAGCAAGCGCAATGAAGGGCGAAGGGATATTTAGCGTCATGGATAAACTGGATCTCACAACCTTGGAGATCTTCCAGAGCCGAATGGACAATAGATTTCTCATGAAAGGTATGAAGGAGTGGGATGATGGCCTCGAATTTCGTCACTATGGTAAGAACTTTAGCTACGTTGATATGCTAACGGAGAATTACAAGGCCGTAGGTACAGAAGAGCTGGTTGCCGGCTTTCGTGAAATGGGCTTAGGGGATTATCTTGATAGAGTTAAGCAGCTCCTGAGTGAGGGAAGGCATGAAGGCATCGAGTTCTTCTACCATAGGAAGAAGGATATAAGGGTTTCCTTCTGCAAACACAGTGTCACCCTGGGGCTCGAGAATAGACAACATGTCATGCGGGCTGGGGCAATGCGCAGGCATGAGCCCGATGAGCCGGAGATTGAGGTGATCGTAGATGGGCTCAACCTCTCCAGGGCGATGACCTACAAGAACGCCGTTTCAGCCTTACCCTATGGTGGGTGCAAGACTGTGGTGCAATGTGCCCCTGTGAAATTAGATGACTATGAGACTATGGGTTTTCTGAGTTATGTCCCCGACAGGTGCAGGGTTTTCGTAGGAGCAGACATGGGGCTCGATGAGGAGATGGTAGATGTTATCCGTAGCACCTTTACGAGGAATTTCGTTGGCGGCACAAAGAGCCCTCTCGCTTCAACGGGGACCCCTACCGCCTACGGCGAGTTTTTGGCTATAAAAGAGGCCTGCGATATCACCTTTGACACCAGGGACCTTTCGGGCAGAACCATCGCTATTCAGGGATTAGGGCACGTGGGCTTTCCCTTGGCCGAGTATCTGCTGGATGATGGTGCAGGTCTTATCGTAACTGATATCGACAGGGACAAGGTAGGTGCATTGCAAGGGAGATATGGCACCGATCTAGTCAGGTACGTTTCTCCTGATGAGATTTACACCGTAGAGGCCGACATATTTTCCCCCTGTGCCATGGGAGGGATAATCACCGAGGAGCGGATACCCCAGTTCAGTTACAAGATTATCCTAGGTTCGGCCAACAACCAGCTCAAGGCAACGAGCAAGGAGGCCGAGATTGAGCTGGCTAAAAAGGTGGCCGAGGCAGGGATCCTCTTTGTGGTGGATTGGGCGCACAATAACGGCGGCGTTATAGCCGCGTCTGTGTTGTGGCAGCTCCAGGAAGAGGCTACTGAGGAACAGTTAAACCCGAAGATAGAACTCCCCTGCCGCACCAACTTCAGGAGACTACTCGAGGAGGCAATGGAAAAGGGTACGACACCGACCGAGCTGGTATACGAGAAGGTCGAGAAGATGGTTTATTCAAGTGATCGATAAGAAATATTTCACCGCTGCCGGCCTCAAACTACTCTTAAGGAACTGCCGGGCTGTTTATGAGTCCCGCTTGCGGGACGTTATATAAAATCGCGAAGCGATTTTATTCAAACCACATAATAAGGCCAGATTTTTTCCCTATATTCGATACCTTGCCCTTGTGGGCTGCGAGAAAGAGGCTCTGTTCTTCAACCTGCATATCGGTTACACAATAGTCGATCTCTCCCGTGGTCCAAGCAGGCGAAAGACTGGTTCCCTCTACCCGATAGGCTAGCAGACGAGATTTCACATACACCTTGAAGTTGAGCAATTTCCCGACCATGGGGATGTTTTCTATGGCTACCACATCTCTCCTTCCATCTCCATCGATATCAGCAAGGACGAGCCTGCTATTAAAGGAGATCCTGGGTGGAAGTCCTTCAGGAGCCGCCTCCCCCGTCCTTATGGCATTGTTGGTGCCCCCCAATTCTCTCTTTCCTCTCCATAAGAGCTGACCTCGCTCGTCCCACACATGAAGCCTTGATTTGTCATCTAAATTGGGCTCGCCAAAGCCAATCCACTGGCGATTTCCATCCTCATCGAGGTCGTAGGGCAGGAGCGTATAAAACTGTGCCCCTCTCATTTCAGGGAGCTCTTCGCCCTTTCTTGGCTTACCCTTTTCATCACGGTTCATATAGTGAATAGGGCCGCTAAAGAATTCGTTTACCTTAGATCCTTGAAATAGTAGAAATGGATTTTTGGCAATTGGATCTTTTATCACACGTATATGGCCAATTTCTCTACTGAGCCTTTTAAAGTCTGTAAATCTCTCATAAACCGAAGTGCGTGCCCTCATACCATAGAGGCTGACCACATAGATTTCCGCCTTGCCGTTATTATCGATATCCCCCACGCTCACCTTGAAGAACTCCTCGCCCCAGGATGCCTTGCGGGTATCTATAAGCACAAATGATTTTCCCTCCCGCTGGTACACAAGCATTCTTTCCCTGTCCACGATAACCAGTTCAGCGTTACCATCACCATCCAGGTCTCCCAAATCAAATGCCATAACTTCCATATTTAACGGGAGCTTACCGGTTGGTTTGAAGGCCTGAGACTCCCTGGTAGGCTTAAAAAGGAGGCCCTTTTCTACGGCCGCTGGTTGCTTTTTGCCCTGTTCTAATTTTAAAAAGATAGCCCTGGCAGGACTGGCTTTTGCTGGCACATGAGGCTTTGGCATTTCCTTGGGAGCAACGCCTTTTCCTTCAATAATAGCCCTCAACTGGTAGGCCATATCAGACAATTGTGGAATTAATTGATCTTCATCTACTGCTTTAGATATTCTTGTAAATTTGGATCCATCCTTCTCTACCTCAAGAAGAGATAGATCCAGACTATAGCCACCACCTATGGTTGTGATACTGCCAAAGATAGCATAATCTGCCTTAATACCCCTGGCCAGCTCCTCCACCCTTTTTTGAGAAGTTATTCCCTTTCCTTCTTTTTCACTCAAAAGAGAGGTGTATTTCTCATCAGGCACAATCTCTATCCCTGCGCCTGAGATGCGGGAAATGAGCATACTTCTAATCCCCTGGCCAAGGTATGCCTTCGATTGATCAGCATAGATAGCCAGTGGAAACAGGACCAGCGTCTTAGTAGATGAACGGGCCGTCAAAGGAAGGAAAAAAATGATGGATAATATAAAGAGGCCTATGATTTTACTGAAAGTATTGCATGTTTTTCTCGACATGTAGTGAATAGTAAGCAAGAGTTTAATCAAAGTCAAATACATTTATATTTTCCAATTTTTGTTGACTTTATATTTGTTCCAATGCTATTTTTTAAAGAACAGGTATGGAAATCTTCCCATATTAGTTAAAGGAATTACATTATGTTAAACAGGATTAAAATTGATCCAAATATTTGTGAAGGCAAGCCGACCATCAGAAATATCAGGATTACTGTAGATTTTGTCCTTAAACTTCTCGGTGATGGATACACTGCTGATGAAATAGTCAAAATCTATCCAGAACTGGAAAAAGAAGATATCTATCAAGCAGCAAAGTACGGAGCTTGGTTAGCCAGTGAAAAAACTATTGCTATCCCATGAAAATTCTTGCGGACATACACATATCTCCGATTACTGTCCGTTTCCTCCAAGACCTTGGCCACGATGCTATTCGGGTAAATGAAATCTTGCCCTCGAATTCCTCAGATAAGACAATCGTTGAAACAGCGAAGAAAGAACGACGGGTTATTATAACGCAGGACCTTGATTTTTCAGAAATCATTTCACTAACTGGTAAAAAAGCGCCTTCTCTGATTTCTCTTCGTTTATCATCTTCCCGGATTGAATACGTAAACAAAAGGTTGGAAGAGGTTTTACCTAGAATTGAATATGATGTTGAAAAAGGTTCGATTATAGTTGTAGAAGATTCCCGTATCCGGCTAAGATCTCTTTTAGTTTAAACCCTATACAAAGCGCTTTGGGGCTTTTCTATACGCTCGGTAGCAGTTACCAACCTGGCTCCATTAATCAGCGGCATTTCTTCTCCTTCTCTGAGCCCTACTGTAATCCAAAGCTCAATGGCGTCTATGAGGTTATCTCTGGCCTCTTCAAAATTATCACCCTGAGTCATACAACCTGGCAAAACTGGAGCTATTGCCACAACACAGCCAATTTTAGAGTCTCTTTTATATTTCCTGTCATTGCGAGGAGCCCTGCCCGCTGTCAGGCGTGGTTGATTATTGCCTTTTGTACCTGGCTGAATGGGAGCTTATGCCAACGAGTAACCGGTAACAAGCAACGAGAACACGGGTCTTGGACATAAAAAACCCGGGGCTTAAGTAAAACCCCGGGTTTTTATCGCTAAGAGCGATTGGTTATAATTTTAGAAGTTGAT
>QMLW01000079.1 GCA_003646935.1 Deltaproteobacteria bacterium | reverse complement strand
GAGCTTCTCCATAGTTAGGAGATAGAGATGGCAGCTCGGGATCAAGACATTGTTTCGATAATCAAAGAGGAAATAGAACGCTTCGGCACCACGGTTACGATGGCCAACGTGGGAACAGTGGTGGAAATAGGTGATGGTATTGCCCGCGTTCACGGACTCAGTGATGCGAGGTACAACGAACTGCTGCAATTTCCCCACGACATCATGGGACTCGCGCTCAACCTTGAGGAGGATAATGTCGGTGCGGTCATCCTCGGCGACTGCAGCAAAATCAAGGAGGGAGATGAGGTCAGCGCCACCGGAAGAGTGGTGGAAGTTCCCGTAGGCGATGAGCTGATCGGAAGGGTGGTCGATCCCTTGGGCCGTTCCCGTGATGGCAAGGGGCCGATCAAGGCCGAAAAAACCCGACCCGTCGAACGGGTTGCACCAGGTGTCACGATCAGAGGGCCTGTGGATACACCCATAATGACGGGTATCAAGGCCATAGACAGCATGATTCCCATCGGCCGCGGCCAGCGTGAACTGATCATCGGCGATCGGTTCACGGGTAAATCTGCGATCGCCCTTGATACGATAATCGCGCAAAAGGGAGGAGATGTCGTCTGCATCTATGTGGCTATTGGACAGAAGACATCCAAGGTGGCCCAGGTGGTGGCTATTTTAGAGAAATATGGTGCTATGGAGCACACCATTGTGGTGGCGGCCGACGCATCTGATCCAGCGCCCTTACAGTACATCGCTCCCTATGCAGGTTGTGCCATGGGCGAGCAGTTCATGGAAGGGGGAGGGGATGCCCTGATCGTCTACGATGACCTTTACAAACACGCCTGGGCGTACCGTCAGCTCTCCCTCCTCCTTCGTCGTCCGCCGGGCAGAGAGGCCTATCCAGGGGATGTCTTCTACCTGCATAGCCGGCTTCTCGAAAGAGCGGCAAAGCTGGCCCGCGATCACGGCGGAGGATCGCTCACCGCGCTTCCCATTATCGAAACCCAGGCAGGGGATATGTCTGCCTACATTCCCACGAATGTGATCTCCATAACAGACGGGCAGATCTATCTGGAGCCGGACCTCTTTAACGCCGGCATTCGTCCCGCGGCAAATGTAGGGCTGTCGGTGTCCCGCGTGGGCGGCTCCGCGCAGAGGAAGGCCATGAGGCAGGTGGCCGGTACCCTACGCTTGGAGCTGGCCCAATTCCGTGAGCTTCAGGCCTTCGCCCAGTTCGGTGCCGAAGACCTCGATAGGGCCACGAGGGATCAGCTGGAGCGGGGTCGGCGCATCACCGAGGTCCTGAAACAGCCGCAGTACACCCCCATGTCCTTGGGCGAGCAGGTCGCGATTCTCTTCGCGGTCACGAACGGTTACCTGGACGATGTTCCCGTTGAAAAGGTGATCCCATGGGAAGAGAGCTTCCACAGATTCATGAAAAACAATCACCCTAAGGTGGAAAAGAGGATAAATGAGGATAATGAGATCACGCCTGAGACAAAGGAGATTCTGGAGAGGGCCATATCTGAATTTAAGCAGGGTTCCACCTATGAAGGTCGGCCATGATTAGCACTAGAGTCCTTCAACGACGCATACGCAGTGTTGAGAACACCGCCAAGATCTGCAAGGCCATGGAGATGATCGCCACCGCAAAGATGAAGCGGTCCCAGGATCAGGCAACGGCGGGGCGTCCCTATGCCAAGAGGATAACCGAGGTGATCTCCAACCTCGCCTATCACGCTCGAGCTGGTGGGGCCCCTCATCCACTTCTCGAAAAGAGGGCGACCAAAAAAATCGCCATAATCCATTTCACCACCGACCGCGGGCTCTGCGGTGGGCTCAACGCTACCCTCAACAGGGTTATTGGCACGTTCATTTTAGAGCAAATCGTGCCAGTCACCCTTATCACCGTGGGGCGAAAAGGACGAATGTTCATGCTTCGTGCCGGGCAAACGATACGAGCGGAGTTTACCGGAATAAAGGATAGAGTGAGCCTCCAGGACACGCTGCCTATCTCTCGGGTTATTATCGATGACTATACCAAGGGTGACGTTGACCTTGTGTATCTCACCTATCCCCATTTTGTCTCCACCATGGTGCAGCGCCCTACCATGGAAGTGCTTCTTCCCGTTGAACCGGTGGAATTACCGCCCTCGGGGAGGGGAGAATACATCTACGAGCCGGAACCGAGCGTTGTGTTGAATGAACTGTTGCCCAGGTTTGTGGAGATGCAGGTGTACCACGCGGTTCTCGAGCTCATTGCCAGCGAGCAATCAGCAAGGATGGTGGCCATGCGGAACGCGAGCCAGAGCGCAACGGAAGTGATCGAGGATTTGACCCTGACGCTCAATAAGGCACGACAGGAAAGCATCACCAATGAGATCTGCGATATCTCCGGAGGGGCTGAAGCGCTGAACAGGTAAGGAGGTTATGAGTGGCAAAGGGTAAAGTGGTGCAAGTGATCGGTACCGTAATCGATATGGAGTTCCCGCCTGATCAACTGCCATCCATCAATAACGGGATCGTGATCAATCAGGATGGACTCAGAATTATCGTTGAAACACAGCAGCATATAGGCAACAACTGGGTGCGAGGCATTGCCCTCACCGCCACCGAGGGCCTAAAGCGCGGTGCTGAGGCCGAGGACATGGGCTCCCCCATAACCGTGCCTGTGGGCAAGGAGACCTTGGGAAGGCTCTTCAATGTCTTCGGTGAGCCCATAGACGGTCTTGGTGAGGTAGCATCCGAGCTTCGCTATCCCATCCATCGCCATCCTCCCGCCCTTGATGAACAGGAGACTACCCCCCAGATATTGGAGACGGGGCTCAAGATAATGGACCTGGTGACCCCCTTTACCAGAGGAGGAAAAATCGGGGCATACGGTGGAGCCGGGGTGGGCAAGACGGTGGTAATCATGGAGCTCATCCGCAATATCGCCACCGAGCACGGTGGCTACTCAATATTCACCGGCGTGGGAGAGAGGTCCCGTGAGGGAAATGACCTCTGGCTTGAGATGCAAAGCTCCGGCGTTCTGGGAAGAACCGTGCTCGTATTCGGCCAGATGAACGAGAGCCCCGGCGTGCGCTCGCGCATAGGGCTCACCGGCGTAACCATGGCGGAGTATTTCCGCGACGTCGAGGGCCAGGATGTGCTGCTGTTCATCGATAATATATATCGGTACGTGCTCGCTAATATGGAGCTGTCCGCACTTCTCGGGCGCATGCCCTCGGCGGTGGGATATCAGCCGACCCTGGGTACCGATGTGGGAGAGCTTGAGGAGCGAATCACCACCACAAAAAAGGGATCGATCACCTCGTTCCAGGCCATCTACGTGCCCGCCGACGATTACACCGATCCAGGCATCGTAGCGACCTA
This sequence comes from Deltaproteobacteria bacterium, assembly GCA_003646935.1. Lineage (GTDB taxonomy): Bacteria > Desulfobacterota > DSM-4660 > Desulfatiglandales > B25-G16 > B25-G16. The sequence continues at coordinate 4,166 of QMLW01000079.1, read as the reverse complement.
TGGGCATCTTGATGCGGTGGTAGCCCTGGAGAGGTCAATTGCCGAATTGGGGATTTATCCTGCGGTCGACCCCCTCAGCTCTACGTCTCGAATCCTCGATCCAGCCATTGTTGGTGAGGACCACTACCAGGTAGCACGAGGTGTGCAGCGGACTCTGCAGAGGTATAGGGAATTGCAGGATATCATCGCCATCCTCGGAATGGAGGAATTGAGCGACGAGGATAAGCTTATCGTGAACAGGGCACGGCGTATCCAGAGGTTTTGCTCCCAGCCCTTTCATGTGGCCGAGCAATTCACCGGCATCGCGGGGAAATATGTACCCGTGAAAGACACGGTGCGTGGTTTCAGGGAGATCCTTGAAGGCACGCACGATGACCTCCCTGAGGCTGCCTTCTACATGGTCGGCTCCATAGATGAGGCACTGGACAAGGCCAAAAAGATGAGGGAGGTAAAATGACGACCTTTAGGCTGGAGCTCGTGACTGCTGAGAGATTGGTGTACTCCGACGATGTGAACATGGTAATCGCCTGGGGCATCGAGGGCCAGCTGGGCATCCTCCCGCACCACGCGCCATTGATGACCATGCTCCAGCCCGGGGAACTCATCGTGAAAAAGGGCGATGAGGAGTTCTATCTCGCGGTTACCGGCGGTTTTCTAGAGGTGCGCCCCGATAAGGTAATCATCCTGGCCGATGCCTGTGAACGGGCCGATGAAATAGACGTTGCGCGTGCTCAAGAGGCGAGGCGTCGGGCATCGGAGCTCATGGAAGCCCCGCCTCCTGGAGTCGAACTCGCCACAGCCGAGGCAGCGCTTCGTCGCTCCATGATGAGGCTGAAGGTGGCGGAAAGGATGCGCCGCAGAAGAGCACAGAGACGGGGGAGCCAACAGGAGTGAAATACCTTCTCCTAAGAAACAAAATGATGAAAAGAGCGTGGCACCGGGGTCATGTGCTAAACGGATAACGGATAGGCCTATGAAAGCATTCGCAGACAAGCTGATAGAGATTACCGAACGGCATGCGCAGGAAATCTCAGAGCAATGGTGCAAGGACATTAAGACGAATAACAGGACCCCTTCCTACCACACGATACCCGATGAGGAGTGCGTGGCCCATGCAGAGAACTTCTTTAAAAACCTGAGCCGGGTATACTTTAGCCAGAGACCGAGCAGAGATCTCTATGAGTACTTTACCCAATACGCCGCGGACAGATACAACGACGGCATTCCCTGCCCTGAAGCCATCTACGCCCTGTTCATGATGAGAACGCATATGTGGGAGTATGCCGATTCCCAGGCGATTTTCGTTACGCCTATGGACAACCTCAAGGCGATTGAGGCGCTCACCAGGACAAATCGTATTTTTGAGCTCGGTGTATTCTTCGTGGCTCAAAAATATGATACACTGCGAAAACGAGACGGGGTTCTCTATTAATAAAATCGTTACACGATTTTATGAAACAAAATTGAATGCCATGAAGATACTCGTGGTAGATGACGAGAAAATAGTCCTTGAGAGCTGCCAGGCGGTTCTTGAGGAAGCGGGCTTTGAGGTAGTGCTCATCCCCAGCGCTGCTAAGGCCTTGAAGGAGATGAAACACGAGGAGTTTGCGCTCCTTCTCATCGATGTCAAGATGCCCGAGCACGATGGAATGTACCTCATGCAGGAGGTGAAAAAACAGTGGCCCGGTAAACCGGTAATCGTAATGAGCGGCTACTATACAGCGGATACCATCCATGAGGCCATCAGGATGGGAGCTGCAACCTTTATTGCAAAACCATTTGAGCCTGAGGAACTCGTAGAAACGATCTATCAGGTTATTGAGAAGGAGGAACGCCATGGAAAAAAGGAAGGCCCTGGTAATTGACGATGAACAGATAGTGCTGGATAGTGTCAGTACCTTGCTGAGGGATGAGGGCTTCGATGTGGATGTCTCCCTGAGCGGCCGGGAGGGCCTCGACTGGGCTATTGAGAGAAAATACGACGTTATCCTAACTGACATCCGTATGCCGGATATTGGTGGTATGCGGGTGTTGAGGGATGTAAAGAGGATCCATCAATCCCTTCCCGTGATCATGATCACCGGCTATGCTTCGGTGGATTCAGCGGTCCAGGCCATGAAGCTGGGTGCGGCGGACTATATTGAAAAGCCCTTTGAGCCGGAACAGCTCATCGATTCAGTGAATCGAGCCCTTGGTGTATCGCCGGAGACAGAGGAGCAGGGATTGATTCATAAGGACGAGGTAGCCAAGGTTCTCGAGCGGGCCGAAGCAGACGATGACTTCTTTATGAAGCTTCTCGAGAAATCAGTTGATGCCCTCGATGAGTATGACCTGACCAAGGCGGAGAAGCTAGCAGTCGTAACCGGTGATGTCCGATGGATCGAGGATCAGCTCGGACGCCTCACCCGCGCCCAAAGGCGCATGCTCATCTTCCTTAAGATCCAGAGCAAGTCCTGAGGCAGCGTACCGTACAAAGGCATATGCAGCATGTTTTACACGACGAGATCCAAACTTATCGCGAGCTTTCTGGGAATTTCCCTGCTGGTTGGCGGCGTATCGCTTTTTATCGGCGGCCAGCTCCTCTATAGGGCCGTGTTCAGCGAGGCCACGAATCGCGTGCGGTTGGACCTCAATTCGGCCCGCGAGATATATCTCAATCAAATCGAGAAGGTGAAGTGCGCCCTGAGCATTACTACCCTGGGAACCGGATTTAGGTCTGACCTGAAGGATGGAGAGCTCCAGAACCTCCTGGAAAGGATTAGGGTCTTGGCCCTCCATGTCAATCTCGACTTCGCAGGTATCGTCGCAAGTGACGGAGAACTGCTGTGCCGTATCGGCCCAAACCCCATCCCGAGCAAAAAAACCCAATCCTTCAATCCCGTTGCGAAACTGGCCCTTAAGGGTCCGGGAGCGGTGTCAGGCACCGTGATCCTGAGCAAAGAGGAGCTCTCCGCCGAGGATCCGGAACTCGCATACCGGGCGAATATTCGCCTCCTTCCCACCCCCAGGGCGGCACCCAGGGATGAGGAGATTGAAACCTCCGGGATGGCCCTCGCCGCTGCAATACCGGTATTTGAAGAAGGCGAGTTTCTCGGCGTTATCTATGGGGGAAGGCTCCTCAACCGAAGCACGGAGATCGTCGACACCGTGCGGGACACCGTGTTCAAGCAGGAAATATACAAGGGCCGCAGTATCGGAACCGCAACTATCTTTCAAAATGACCTCAGGATATCGACGAATGTCATGACTCCTGAGGGAAAGCGGGCCATTGGAACGAGGGTTTCAAAAGAGGTAAAAGATAAAGTGCTCACCGAGGGTGAGCTATGGACGGACCGTGCCTTTGTGGTGAGCGATTGGTATATTACCGCATATGAGCCGATAGAGGACATCCTCGGACAACGAGTGGGCATGCTCTACGTGGGGGTCCTGGAGGAGAAGTACGTCGACATGCGCACAAACGCCCTCACCGTGTTGGTGCTTATCGTTGTGGCCGGCATGGTCCTGGCGATATGGCTGGGATACTTTCTTGAAAAAAAGATCATGGGCCCGGTGCACCGGTTGATCCAGGCGAGCCAGAAGGTGTCAGAGGGCAATCTCGCGCCGGAGATCGACCCCATATCAAGAGATGAAATCGGCGTGTTGCAGAAAACGTTCAAGGATATGATGGAATCCCTTAAGGAACGCGATAGGCGCCGGAGGGAGGAGAGCGAAAGCCGGCTGCTTCAGTCCGAAAAGCAGGCAAGCGTTGGAAGGCTCGCCGCAGGCGTTGCCCATGAGATCAACAACCCGCTGACCGGCGTGTTAACCTTTACCCGCTTACTGCTCAGACGCAAGGATATCACCGATGATGCTCGATCCCACCTCGAGAAGATCGCCGAATCCACCGTGCGGGTCAAGAAGATCGTCCAGGGCTTGCTCGATTTCTCGAGACAGACAACGCTCGATAAAGAGCCAACGGATATCAATAGGCTCGCCCGCACAACGATCGAACAGATGGAAAACCAGGCATTGATACGGGGGGTGAATCTCACGTTCAATCCGGGCGAAAACCTGCCTACTATTATCCTCGATCGCGGGCAGTTTCAGGGCGTGATATTGAATATCATTCTGAACGCCCTCGATGCCACGGAGCGGGGCGGAAGCATCACGGTATCCACAGGAATCAG
>QMLW01000078.1 GCA_003646935.1 Deltaproteobacteria bacterium | reverse complement strand
TTTTTGTCGTTCGCGCCTTTGTGAAAATGCGGGAACAGCCTATCGCTACGCGTGAATTGGCCAGACGCCTGGCCGAGATCGAGAAGGAGCTTGTGCTGCACGACGCCGCGCTTCTCGATCTATACGAGAAGATACGTCCATTGTTTCGGCCTCCAAAAGAATCCCAAAGGAATAAAATAGGGTTCAGTGTGGAGGAGAAGAGAGCTCCTTATCGCGCCGCCAAAAAGCGCGGAAGAGCAGGAAAGAGATAATGCCGGACAACGCACAGTACATCAAGCTTGAGCAGCGGCTGGTCCTGCTACCGTAAAGAGACAAGGGAGTTGCCCCGAATTCATTTCGACCGGCACCTTTACCAGCCCTTGTTCATCCAATATGGCGACAAAGTGAAGATGACTCCCCCTGGATTGAACCAGAGCGAAAAGCAGTTTGTTAAGGATTTGAAGGACTACTGGTCGATCGAAAGAGATAGAGCACTCGCCGGGATGGAGCTGTTTCTCTTAAGAAACCTCAGTCGGGGGACGGGAATCGGCTTCTTTGAAGAACGAGGGTTCTACCCCGACTTCATTCTATGGATTAAGAAGCGTTCCGCCCAGCGCCTTGTTTTCATTGAGCCCCACGGAATGCTTCACGCGGAAGCCTACATACATGACGAGAAGGCCCGTCTCCATGAAGTGCTGCCGGGCTTGGCGAAGGATATCGGCGCGAGAAGCAAGCGACGCAATGTAACGCTGGATTCCTATATCATCTCAGCGACGCTATATGAGGATCTCCGCAAGAAATATGATGACGGAACATGGGACAAAAAGAAGTTTGCAGATGCGCATATTCTCTTCCTGGAGCGAAGCGGAGAGTACGACTATTTGGAAAGAGTATTCAAGGACCAGCTAAAGACATGCACATAACGGCTGTTTCGCTCCGTTTCACAGTCGCAGGTGATGTCCAACGCTAAGTCCATCGATTCATAAATTCGGTAACGAATTTATTCACTCAGGACTTAATGCTGAGTGAGCAAGAACAGTCCCATACTTTGGAGAATACGTGAGTGTGATTGCGAATCGAAGTACTAAGCTTTCGACATAATGATAAATCATAGGTGAGAACTTCCCTCTAAGACTTTCGACTGCTGTTTAAAATCTTAATAAATTGAAGCCAGAAAAGAACCTCTACATGAAGCCATCATTTCACCCCAGATTGATAAACGATGTCTTCTCCGATCCTGGGCTCTTCATCCCATTCATGTTTCAAAGGGGGGCGCTCCTCTTCGATCTGGGCGACCTTTCAGGTCTTTCCACGAGGGACATGTTAAAGATCAGCCATATCTTCGTAACCCACACGCACATGGATCATTTTATCGGATTCGATCAACTCCTTCGCCTCCTTCTCGGGCGAGACAAGGAGCTCTACCTGTTCGGTCCGACCGGGTTTCTCGAAAAGGTCGAGGCAAAGCTGGGCGCGTATACCTGGAACCTCATAGAGGAATACGAGAACACGCTCGTTATCCATGTGACGGAGATTCAGCCGGAACGGGGCTTGGTCCGGACCTACACCAGCAGAAATCGATTCAGGCCTGTGGGAGCTCATAGGGAAGTTCCGTTTACCGGGAACCTGGTTTCCGAGAAGTCCTTTTCAGTCGATGCGGTGATCCTGGACCATAAGATAGACTGCCTTGGCCTGTCGGTGAGGGAGCATTTCTCCGTCAACATCATCAAGGAGGGATTAGAAGAACTGGGGCTGCCCGTCGGTCCCTGGCTGAGGGAGTTCAAGAACGCGCTCTACGAGGGGCGCGATGGTGCCGAGGAGTTTCGGGTAGCGTGGCTGGATGGGGACAAGGTGCGCAGGGAAAAGGGATTTACGATTGGACAGTTAAAGAAGAGGATCGCGAGGATATCGTCGGGGCAGAAGATCACCTATCTCGTCGATATGATCGGAAGCCCTGAAAACATCGACAAGGCCGTTCGCTTAGCGAGGGGCTCCCAGCATCTGTTCATTGAGGCACCATTTTTGGACAGAGATGGGGAGATTGCGCGGAGGAAGTACCACCTGACCGCACGAGAAGCCGGCATCATCGCCTCGCGGGCCGGGGCAAAGGAGCTCACCATCTTTCACTTCTCACCACGGTATATCGGCAGGGAAGGGGAGCTTATGGATGAGGCCATGGAGGCCTTTCGGTCGGGCAGGTGAAGGACTTCGCTATTGTGTAAGTGGATAAGACTTCTGTGAGAAGGGCGGGGCGTGCCTAGTCTTCGAATTTTAGCTGATAGGTAAAGGAGGCGTTGATATTTAAGAATTGCACGGGGATGGTATCGGGGAACGGCGGAAAGGGGCTTGCAAGCTCTATAGCCCTGAGGGAGGAGCCATCGAGAATCTGGTATCCAGAGGAGCGGATTATGCGCGAGTTCACGAGATTGCCGTTTTTCTCTAATCTGAAGATTATCATCAGATCCCCTTGGATGTAATTATCCCGGGCAGATGCAGGATAGGTCCAATGCTGCTGTATTCTCTCCTTGACAAGCTTTGCATAGGGGTAGTAGGTGTCCTCTTTGGTGTCCAGCGAGATAGTGGCCTCCTCTGCCTCCTGAGCTTCCTCTGTGGGAGCATGACTGATGGGGGCTGAGGCCTCTTCACTCTCCTCTTGAATCTCATCCATGGGGGGACGGATTAGATCAACCTTGAAGGCCCTGAGCTTTGCCTTAAGGCCCGTAGCCATAAAGATGTCCGGAGATCCCACGATAATGCCCGCATGGATTATGATAGATGCCAGGAATGCCACCAGGATGATTCGTTTTCCCGTGAGCCCCGGATAGTCAGCCTGAATACCTCGTGATTTCCTCTTAGCCATTGACCCACAGCTCCTCTTTCTTGGCAAACCACCAGTCGCTACTATCGGTCTTGAGGATCTCATGGGCGAGGCTTTTGGCGAAATCGGTGCTGAGCCGCTTCACCGAGTATTTGAGCCATTCATTGGCAGAGCTGTTTCCCACGTCCTGCTGCCGTTTCAACTCGAGGATAAAATCGAGCTGATCGGCATCCTGCACCAATCGTGCCTCTATGCTCTGGCGGGCGTTGAACTCGTGTATCAGGGCCTCGATTTCCCCGCCCACGGAAACCTTTTGAACGAGATCATTCACCGCCTTATCCTCATGCACCGTCACATACCTCTTGTTTACGTAGTTGTGATCCCCGGTCCTGGCCTCATGAAAATCATGAAAGAGGCCCATGAGTACGGCTTTTTGCAAATCCGCCTCGGGCTCGTTTTTTGCGAGCAGGTATGCAATGATCGCAACCCTGAAGCTATGATCAGCCACCGATTCACTGCCGGTGCCAAGAAATTGGTACCCGGATCTCGGGGTTTTCTTTAATATGCCTACCTCAAAGAGAAAATTAACGATATCATTCACCGTTCCTGTCCTTTATATATCCGTTGTAGGTTGTCAGCAGCACGTTGAGCTATCAATCAGCCCCTTTAGCCAATCCCTGTCAGCTCGATCTCTCCCCAAGTTGCCATGGTCTTCCCGGTGATTACCATGCCACCCTTTATGGCCTCGGATTTCCTGACTGCCTCGATTTCCACCTTCAGCGCACCTCTGTTCCTTATCCTATTTCCGAGGGCAGTGGCTGCGGCGTCGGCGACCGAAGCCGATCGGGCCACCACGCACACCGCATCGGCGATACCCAGGCTAAGAGAGTGCCCCACCGTTGCCGAGGATGTGCAGATGCCCAATGGCATCTGTATGGGATCGGTGATCAAACCGAGCTTGTTGCTGAGGGGGGAGTCTCCCGCATAGACCGACACGGTTGTGGGAACAGAGGTCTTAAGGAAGATATCTCCGCCGTTTTCAACGATAACCTCATCGGTATAATTCAGCAGGCCCTTACCCACGAAATCAGCAATGGTACCCGCTACCGCGGCCATGGGTCCCACGTTGAACATCCTGGCAGCGGAGATCATCTCCTTGACTATCTGTGGGGCAAAAGGGTCTTCGGGGTAGGGCAGGAGGCTCGTTTGAAAGCCCGGGTTCGAGCGTATATAGTCCTCCAGTTGTCTGCGAAGGGTGTGGACCATGTCCCTGGTGTGCGCACTGAGATCCCCTGCGGCGCTGACCATCAGGTCCGTTTCCTTGATCAGAACCCTGAATGAGACCAGATTGCCCGATTGAACGCGCCTTCGATAGGGCTGATCTTTGTGCGCTGGTTTGGTTGGTTCAGCTTGTTGCATTTGTTCAGGTTCTGCTAGTCGAGTTGATAGTTCGGTGCCTCTGTGGTGATGATCACGTCGTGTACATGCCCTTCCCTGAGTCCCGCGGCGGTTATCTTGATGAATTTCGCCTTGGCCTGGAGCTCCCTTATGTCTCGAGCCCCTGTATAGCCCATGCCGGACTTGAGCCCTCCGATCAGCTGGTATATGGTGTCCGCCAGGGGACCACGATAGGGCACTCTTCCCACGATACCTTCTGGCACCAGTTTGGCATCCTCTCCCATATCGTCCTGAAAGTAGCGGTCCTTACTGCCCTCCCTCATGGCCTGAATAGAACCCATGCCCCTGTACACCTTGTAGGTTCTTCCCTGAAACAGCACGGTCTCCCCTGGACTCTCCTCGATACCAGCGAGCAGGCCCCCGATCATGATCGATGAGGCGCCTCCCGCAATTGCCTTGGTGATATCACCGGAGTACCGAATCCCACCGTCTGCAATAATGGGGATGTCATCCTTGGCCGCTTCCTTTGCGCACTCCATAATGGCCGTCATTTGTGGAACACCGACGCCAGCGATCACCCTCGTGGTGCATATGGAACCCGGCCCTATACCGACCTTTATCGCGTCAGCACCCGCCTTGATAAGGGCCCGTGTCCCCTCAGGGGTGGCTACGTTTCCCGCTACCAGCTCCACCGCGGGAAAATTCCGTTTGGTGTCCTTTACCGTCCCTATCACCCCGGAGGTGTGCCCATGGGCGGCATCAATGACGATGATATCCACGTTTGCATCTATCAGCCTCTCAAGCCTCTCCTGAGTATCGGGCCCAACACCGACTGCTGCGCCCACCCTCAATCTCCCGAGATCATCCTTGCATGAGAAGGGATACTTCTTGATCTTCTCGATGTCCTTTATCGTGATCAGGCCCTGGAGCTTGCCCGCCTCGTCAACAACCAGTAATTTCTCAATCCTGCGCTGATGCAGGATGGCCTTTGATTCCTCCAACGTTGTTCCCACCGGCACGGTGGCCAGGTTTTCCTTGGTCATCACCTCTTCAACCTTCTTATCCAGGTTTGTTTCGAACCGCAGATCCCTGTTGGTGATGATACCCATGAGGTTTCCCCCCTTTACCACGGGCACGCCGGAGATCCTGTACTTCTTCATGATGCCGAGGACCTCGGAAATCCTTTGATTCGGATCAATGGTAATGGGGTCTATGATCATGCCGCTCTCTGATTTCTTTACCTTTTCAACCTCCAAGGCCTGTCTCTCGATGGACATATTCTTGTGTATGAATCCAAGCCCACCTTGCCTGGCCAATGCTATAGCGGTATCGGATTCGGTGACCGTATCCATCGCCGCGCTGGTTATCGGTATGTTCAGAGAGATGTTTCTCGAAAGCCTCGTTGTCACGTCCACATCTTTCGGTAATACATTGGATTCACCGGGCACCAAGAGAACATCGTTAAAGGTAAGCGCCTCTTTTATTGATTGACTATCCATTCACCTCTCCTTCCACATAATCTAGTAACATGCCTTCAAGTATATCGGAGTAACTCGCTATGATCTCATCGGCGTGGAAAAAATCCATTACCGCTGCTACCAAGAGAGCTCCTGCCAGGATACTATCTTCTCTGCCGGGTTCAAGGCCTTTCAGTTTCAGTCTCTCGTTTGTCGGCATACCTTTCATCGTCTCAATGAGAGACTGTATTGCCTCGGCATCAATGACCAGGCCGTTTAGTGTCTCCCCGTAGTCACCTACCTCAATGCCATGTACCATGGCAGCAAGGGTAACCGCGGTGCCGCCTGTTCCCACGATAGAGGGCCTTCCGCGAATGGCTGCCTTCCAGGGCTCAAGGCGTCTGTTGATCTCCTTCTCTATGCAGGCGGTGAGGCTTTGTATCTCGCCAGCGGTCGGCGGATCGGAGGCGAGATACTCATCCGTCAAGGTAACCGCCCCCAAGTCCATTGAGAGGGCTTCCCTCCGCTTGATATCGCTGAGGATAAATTCGGGGCTCCCGCCACCGAGGTCAAAGATAACATCGGCGTCTCCTCCACCTTTAAGGCAGCCTGTAACCCCTTTCCATGTGAGATGGGCCTCCCTTTGCCCTGAAATGATGGTTATCGCGGGCTTCATGTTCTGGGCGATCAAATCCACAAAGGCATCTCTGTTGGTTGCCCTCCTCACCACACCTGTTGCTACCACTAGTGGAGAGGCGACACCCTGTTGTGAGGCGAGGTCCAGGAACTCATTGAGGGCTTTCACGCTTCTCGTCATTGCCTCCTCTTTGAGGGTGCAGGAGCCTTGCGTACCGAAGCCCTCTCCCAGCCTGGTGAGCCTCCTTTTCCTCAGCACTGGCCTGAGCCCGCCGTCCATTCCATCGATTCGGGCAATCAGCATCCTGATGGAGTTCGTTCCAATTTCAATTGATGCGAGGGTATCTTCCATGACTGTCTGACTATGTGTATGGTGCTGACATGGCTTCTAGGCCCGCATGCAATGGATTCATATCCCCATCGTTTACCTTTGGCCCGTAGCTCAGCCTATCACACGAGATAGCACGGAGTACAGCGTATCGATCCTCCCGAAATAGATGTGGTTCGCGCCTTCAATAACCTCGAAGTGTGCCGCGGGATTCCAGGCAGAGACCAGGTCCCGAATACGTTCAGCGGGCGCAATCTCATCCCGCTCTCCAGCTATCACTACCCGTATCTTCGGGCTTGGGGCCAGGGAGGAAAAATCCAAGAATGCAACCGGCGGGGATACCATGATGATCCTGTTGATCAATGGCTCGGAGTCCATAATCCTGGCGTTTACCCATGCCCCGAATGAATACCCGGCCAGATCAATTGCGCTCTTCCCCCTCTCATGCAGGTAATGCAGGGCCGATCTCACATCCTCCCTCTCTCCTTCCCCTTGATCATAATTTCCCTGGCTTGAACCAACACCTCTGAAGTTAAACCTCAAGGTGGAAAACCCCTTTTCTTGATACACGGTGGTCATTATCTCCACTACCTGGTTATACATGGAACCACCGTAAAGCGGGTGTGGATGGGTGATTACCGCGGCCTTGTCACCATCCTGCAGGTATACCAACCCCTCTATCTGGATCTTATCGGAGTGGAATGCGATCTTTTCCTCAACCATATGAAACGTGGTGTGATTTTCCTGCACGGTCAATCCATAGCCTTGAACAATGCAAACAGGTCGCTCATCTCTGCCTTCAGCCCCTCAGGCACCATTATGAGGTCCTCATCGGAGAGCACTGCGAAGGTTGCCTCTGCTCTGGTCAGGATCTTCTGATCCCCATCCTGAATGAATCCCTTGGCTCTACACAGGCGCCTTTGCTCCGCCTCTATCCTACCCTTGGCGGTCAGGGGCGTGCACAGGGGAACGGGCTTGAGG
>QMLW01000077.1 GCA_003646935.1 Deltaproteobacteria bacterium | reverse complement strand
GAAACAAGCATCCCCGAAACGGTTGACTGGGTTGCCGTATTGGGAGGCGATGGGACATTGCTGGGAGCCGCCCGTAAGGTGGGTCGTTATGGGCTTCCTATCCTGGGCATCAACCTCGGGGGATTGGGGTTTTTAACGGAGATCCCCCTCAAGAGGCTCTATGAGGATATGGAAAGGCTCATCGCAGGAGAGATAGATATCGAAACCAGGCTCATGCTCCAGGCGAGGGTTATGCGGAATAACGAAGAGCTCTGTTTTTTTTCGGCCTTGAATGACGTGGTAATCAACAAGGGCGCGCTGGCGAGGATTATTGAGCTGCGGGTATCCATTGATGATCGCTTTCTGACCACCTTCAGGGCTGATGGGCTTATCATAGCAACGCCGACTGGATCCACGGGCCACAATCTCTCCGCAGGAGGCCCGATACTCTACCCCGATTTAGAGGCCCTCTTGGTAACCCCTATCTGTCCGTTTACCTTAACGCATCGACCGATTATCGTGCCGGGTATATCGGTAATCGAGATAAAGATGGGGAAACACAGCGAGGAGGTTCTTCTCACCTTTGACGGTCAGGTAGGGTTTGATCTGATGGACCATGACCGGGTGATTGTAAGCAAATCGGAGAAAAAATTGAGCCTTATTAAGTCTCCCAATCAAGACTATTTCGATATCTTAAGGACAAAGCTAAAATGGGGTGAGTCATCCTTCAACAACGCAGACATATAAGCATATCCTGTCCATAGAAAAGAGCGAAATATGCTATCTGCAATGGATTATCGAGTCCTATGACGGGATGGCCGTTATGAGAACTATTGACCCAATGAACGGCACGGTTGAAATCTCCATAGCTCCGGGGTGCACGGAGGAAATCCTATCGGTCATCGAGCACCTAAAGGAGAATGGGAGCATCCACCTCACGGAAGGCGCATAGTATAATCTCTCATGGCGAAGGCTTTTCTAAACGGTTTTTTGCTGACCCTCAGCAACCATCGGCGACGTGAAAGCACAAGCCCTTGACAGGAGAAGTGAGATACCTTGAGCGATTCGTTCTATATTAAGACATTCGGCTGTCAGATGAACAAGTACGACTCCGACAGCATAAGCCAGGCCCTCAGAAACAGTGGTTACGAGCAAACGCAGCAGATGCATGATGCTCACGTAATCCTGATCAATACCTGTGCGGTCAGAAAAAAGGCCGAGGAAAAGGCGCTGACCCTTATCGGGCGACTGTTGCCCCTCAAGACTCGGAGTCCAGAGCGCGTCATTGGCATTATCGGATGTGTGGCCCAGGACAAGGGCATGGATCTGTTTCATCGGTTTCCCTATCTGGACCTAGTCATGGGCCCAAGAACTATCCACCGCGTAGGCGAATACCTCTCTTCTATCAAGGCGGGGGGCGAGAGAATCTGCGCAGTGGATATCACTGCCGATCCAGTTAGCTCTGCGCGATGTAACGGTTTCTTGCGGGGAAGGGTTACGAGCTTCCTGAAGATTATGGAGGGCTGTGATAACTTTTGCACCTACTGTATTGTTCCGTACGTGAGGGGTAGGGAGAGGAGCGTGTCGGCAAAACAGGTCATCGATGAGGCAACCTATCTCGTGAGCAACGGTGTAAAGGAGATTACCCTTTTGGGTCAGAATGTGAACTCCTACAACGCAAAGGGTAGTGGAGGGCCGAGGTTTCCCGGACTGCTCAGGGAGCTGGATGCCATACCGGGCCTCAAACGGCTTCGCTTCACCACATCCCATCCCAAAGACCTCTCCGATGATCTCATAGGTTGTTTTGCCGACCTAAGGAGCCTGTGTTCACACATTCACCTGCCGGTCCAATCGGGCTCCGATAAGGTGCTCCGCCTTATGGGCAGGGGCTATACAAGGGATACGTATATTCGCCTGATTGAACGATTACGAACCGCAAGGCCTGACATCGCGATCACGAGCGATATGATCGTGGGCTTTCCCGGTGAGATGGAGGATGATTTTGAGGAGAGCCTTCGGTTAATCGAGGAAATTCAATTTGATAATCTTTTCTCATTCAGGTATTCCGAAAGAAAGAGAACCGTTGCATCAAAGCTTCCGGGTAAGGTGGAGGAGACTGAAAAGCAAAGACGCCTGTATGCCTTGCAGGAGAAACAGAGGGAAATAACCCTGTTGAAGAATAGACTGCTGGAGGGAACGATACAAGAGGTTCTCGTTGAGGGTCCTGGAAAAAGGGGAGGGGAACAGCTCACCGGAAGGACTCCTGGAAATAAGGTGGTAAACTTCTCCGCAAAGACCAATCTCCAGGGGCACCTCGTAGAAGTTCGTATCATTGAGGGACGTCAAAATTCATTGCTCGGGGAGCTTATAGACGCTAACGAGGCCGAGGCCAGCGCCTGCTTATAGCATGGAAAAGGAATACGACTATAAAAACGAGAGCGTGCTGATCGTTGATGATGAGCCAGAGGTCGGCAATGTGGTGAAGAGCCTCTTGAGGAGCCTGGGATTCCATACTGATTTCGCGGAAAGCGCGAAGAGCGCTATGGAACAACTCAGGAATGGCCACTACAGCTTTCTTATTACCGATATTAATATGCCTGATATGAACGGTATTGAGCTGATAAAGACGATTTCAGGGGAAAATCCCGAGATCAGTATTATCGCTATGACCGGCTACGATAAGGACTATACCTATATGGATGTGATTAACGCGGGCGCAAGCGACTTTATCGCCAAGCCATTCAAGATTGATGAGATCGAGGCTAAGATTACCCGGATTTTGATAGAGAGAAGCATCAAGGAGAAGCTAGCCATGCTCTCCATAACGGATAATCTCACCGGGCTTTACAATCAGCGCCATTTCTACAATAAACTCAGAGAGGAGATCGAGAGGGCGAATCGTCAGAAGCATAATCTATCGCTTATTCTCTTGGACCTGAATAACTTCAAGGTGTATAACGACAAATACGGCCATCTCGCAGGAGACACGGTGCTCTCCAAATCCGGAAAGATCATACAGGCTAACATCAGGGATAGCGTCGATACCGCGTTTCGATATGGAGGAGATGAATTCGCGGTCATTCTCGTTGAGGCCGATGAAAGCGTTGTAAAAAGTATCAGCGACAGGCTTAAGAGCGAGTTCGACGAAGTGGGTGAGGTGTCGGCGAGTATCGGGTTTTCTACCTATTCGCCCGAGATGAAGATGCAAGACCTGATCAATATCGCGGATAAACGGCTCTACAGGGAGAAAAAGAGGAATATCGGGTGATACGATAGCTATTATATTGAGTCTGATAATATATATTATGTAAACTTATAAATATCTCTTGACAATCCCCTTCTTTTATTGCAGAGTTCTTTCCTTTTGTAAAGCGATTGGAGATTTTATCTATGAGCAGTGTGGTTAAGAAAAGGAGAAAGAAGATCCGAAAACATAAGTACAGAAAGTTAAAGAAGTCCATGCGTCATAAAAACAAATAAGGGAGGCCTATAACGGCCTCCCTTGTCATGTTTTGTTTACCGAGTTTAAGAACTATACCAGCCTCCTCCTGATTTTTTCCCTAGCTTTCCTGCACGTACCATCGTCTTCAAGAGATTTGGAGCTGCCCATTTAGACTCCTTGTTTAGCTCCTTGTAGAAATACTCGGTTACGAAATATGCGATATCTATTCCCGTGAGGTCCATGAGTTCAAAAGGTCCCATGGGATAATTCAGGCCGTTTTTCACCGCAGTATCAACGTCCTCGATGCTTGCGATGCCCTCCTCGACTATCTTTATCGCCTCGAGCATATGGGGGATCATAATCCTGTTAACGATAAAGCCAGGGGAATCCTTCTTCACCTCCACGGTTACCTTACCCATCTTCTCTGCGAGTTCCCTGGTGATCGTTACTGTCTCATCGCTCGTTGCATAGCCTCGAATTATCTCGACCAGCCTCATCAAGGGCACTGGATTGAAGAAGTGCATACCGCACACCTTGTCAGGTCTGTTTGTGCTCGCCGCAATCTCCGTAATTGACATAGAGGATGTATTGGTGGCCAAAATTACCTCTGGCCTGACGAGGCCATCTAGTTCCTTGAATACCTCTTTTTTGAGATCCATATCCTCTATTACGGCCTCGATGACAAAGTCTACATCCTCGAGCTCAGCCATATCGGTGGTCCCCTTTATACGCCCGATTATTTCATCCTTTTGATCGGCTGCTATTTTGCCTTTCTCTACGCTTCTGGACAGGAATTTGTCTATATTCTTCATGCCTCCTTCAACAAACCTCGTCTCGATATCCCTCATCACCACATCGCAGCCTATCTGTGACGCTATCTGGGCGATACCATTACCCATTGTTCCTGCTCCAACCACGCCTATCTTTTTGATCGCCATGGTGCCTCCTTTTTAAATAATGTTTAAGCTTAACTATATTTAATAAGTTATTAAATTTTATAGAAAAATAAAAAGCAATCCTCTAACTCTGGTTCCAACCTATCTAAAATGGATAAAGCGCAGGTGAACGGCGGAGATTTAAGGCTGAAAAATGGATTTCCCAATAGCAATTGCAAGAATCAAGAAACCAGCGACCGCTGAGTATAAGCCGTCTGCTCGACTTGCTTGTTAGCGATTGTCATTGTGATGCCAAGAGGCCACCTATGATTGCCAAAATAGGTTTCAACTTTTTTTGAATAGGATCCGCATCTACCCCAAAATTCTCCAAAGCTGTCGCTCCAAGCAAGAAAAGCGAACCCCTTGGTGCAAAAATCACGGGACAGGGAATACTGCCTTCAAGTCCTTCAATTTGGAAATCACAGAAGCCGAGCAGTCTGGTATCTTGCCTGCCATCCGCAAGTATTAGGTTTCTTTTCACTGATGGTTCTATGCCAATTCTTTCAAGATAATCTTCAGGTATGAAAGAGTAAAGAGCTCCCGTATCTATCCAGAACTCTTCTTCGAAGAATTGTTTGGGGTTGGTACTGTTGGAAACTTTTACCTTCTTTTTGAACATTCCCATTTTCTTTTCCGGTCTGGTGCACTTAATGGTTGACAGTTTGTTCTGCGCCTCTTTAACTCCAGCATACAACTCCGCAATCGCGAGCTACGACAAGATAATCTGAGATACGATCCCTCGCCAACTGTGGCTCGCCTGATTGATGAGCCGATCATATCACACCATCAGTAGCATTATTATTATACATTATCCTTATTCCCTGTCAAGGCGAGCAGCAGGCATAGATAGAAAATTTTCTATATATTGCCTTTATACATCTGCGCCTTTATGTGTGCTCTGCCAAGGGGAAAGAGACCACACCACCCTATTTCCCAGATCGGTTCACTCGGAGATGCAGCACCAGCTTGAAAAGGTCAAGCGCTTTCACGATGAAGATCCTGGCGAAAGGTTCCGGCTTTAGGCACTTTTCAACCACGCATCAATTTCTTAACTCTTTCATCAAGGTACTCAGAGAGGCACCCAGTTTTTTCTGGAGACCACCCAAGAGATTGGCTCCACACATCGTCGCTTTCCATACAAAGATACACTCCCAGGTCATCATACCATTTTTTTAATTTTTCAAATAAGTTAGCATACATCTCTACCCTGATGGGTTTGAAATATCTAAGCTTTCCATCAAGGCCTTTAATAAATTCCCCATCGAAGATCTGGGTCTTCGGGAATCTTCTCTTAATAACCCACTTAAGATCGGGCATATACCGAAAGGAACCCATGCTGATCCAGATGATAGTTTCCGGATCGAGGTGCCTCTCCATGAGCTGTACTACCTCCTCGTATTCCTCTCGCCCTCCCGGGTAGTGTATGAGAGGGTCAAAGTGGAATGCAACCACGTATCCCGCCTTTTGACAGCTCCGGGCAGCGAGGATCCTGCTTTCCAGGCTTGCAGTATTGCGCTCCTCATGGGCGATTATTCGGGGAGTGTTGAGCGACCATGCGACTATAATCCTTTGGCCGACATCGCGTTTCTTTAAAAGGTTCTCGATGCATGTCGTCTTGGTCTTCAGCTCGAGGATACAATTCCTCTTTGAGGAGAAAAACGGCAGCAGCGTATCGGTCCATCCGATGAGGTAATCAAGGGCGAGGCTGTCGGTAAACTCGCCGGTGCCGATCCTGAAGATCCTGCCGGGATGACTGTCTATGATGGCACCTATAGCATCGAGTTTATTGGCTAAGTTGCTGAATATTCTCAATGATGGTTGATTGAGGTAGGATTGAAGGAAACAGTAACTGCAATCCATTGGGCAGTTAATGCCCACATGCAAGATCTGATATCCACAGCAGATATATCTCGGTGTGCCAGGACAGGGTTTAAGAAACTCCCCGCTGAAGTGAACCATCCTCAGCGACTGCTTGTCCAGTTCTTCGATATCGCGGTCTAAGGCCAAATCGTCGGGGGCCACAGGTGTTATGGGTACATCAGGCAATCGGGTTCGGATACGCTGTGCAATTGAATCCTCCCCAGCCTCCCGTTCCAGCAGTATTCGCCGTATCTTGAATTGGTGCATCCTTTGCCCTTAATCGTTTCGTTCATGACCAGGTAGGGTTACTATCACGTCTTGGTCTTCCAGAAATCGGTGATCTCATCCAATCCAGCGGTGTTCTGGAGCCTGGCCAGGGTTTCCATGAGCTCTTCCCCTCCCCGAAACACGATCTCGAGTGTATAGTCAGTCCCCTCGAAGAAAGGCGGGTGAACTACCCTCACCTTTGATGGAAGAGCGATATGAGAAATCACCTTCTTAAATGACCTCTCTGATTCCATGATGGCGGGAAAACGTCTTTCCCTAAGTGCCTTCACGATGGCCCTCACCTTCTGCGGGTTGTTCATTGTGCCCTTCGTTGCCAGCTCTGCAATGTCTTCGATCACTTCTCGTACCGACTGCCCTTCCCTGCTGGCGATCTCTGTGATCCAGAGGCATGCCCGCCACTGGAGGTTAACGCTCCACTTGAGCGTGGTAAAAAGCCTGTTGATCTCCCGCTGATCCTCTCTGCTTAAAACCCGTATCGCCTCGACCGCCTTCACCGACAGCCTTCCCGTAGCCACCGATACCTTTACCGCATCATCCAGATCCTCAAAACCAAGATAGAGCCGTAACGTGTGCCTGTTCGATGGGAGATCGAGCATGGGCATGTAATCGCGTAGAATTTCCTCCTCGGTGATGTATCGAGCAAGCCTTGTGAGCACCATCCCCTTTTCGATGGGATTAAATTGACGAACGGTCAGGTTGTCATGCAGGTTCAACAGCAATGTATCAAGGGACTGGAGGTCACCGGGCAAGATCCTGCATGGTATGTCAGCCCATCCAAGCTCGCGTGCCGCCAACAACCTTCGATATCCCGCAACCACGGTGAAGGCCGAGATTTTAACGAGGTACGGTGGATTGAGGACGCCAAACCTGTCGATCGAGGCCTTGAGCTTCTCAAGGCTGAACTGGAAGCTCATGCAGAATGGGCCCGGGCTCAAATCTATATCTGAGATTTCAACCTGTAAAGGAGTGCTCTGTAATGGTGTTTTCATTATTGCCACCTGTAAGAGAGATTTTTATCTGGCAAAGCTCCGCCTCAAACCACGAAGTACCGTGTTTACTTAACATTACCCAAACCGCTCAAGCAATGTGGCTTAGGGCATTTACATTTAAGCACAACT
>QMLW01000076.1 GCA_003646935.1 Deltaproteobacteria bacterium | reverse complement strand
TGCTCGTATTTTCCCTGCACCATATCCCTCTTCGCTCAATCAGCGAGGAAAAACTAGTCCTGTCCGGAGAAGACCTTGATGGATAGACACAGGACTAGCCGTATTCATAGACAAAGATCTTAACATTTATCCGCTTGCATTTTTTATCTTGCAATGAGAAGCTTCGCTAGCAAGAAATGGCTGCGCTTGGGAAATCAGGGGTTTTCATTGAGCTTAGGCCAACACTATCTCAGTGTATCGAAACGGTGGCGAAAAGGGAATACTGGAGAGGACGGGAAGCCCGGCTACAGGATGAGTGTTACCTAAATTGACTGTTCCGGTAAAAATGGAGGAGAAAAAACTTGTCATTCCCCGAGTCAAGTGATATAGACGAAAAAAAATTTCAAGGGAGGCAGAATGTTCAAAGAACCCTATAGTACAGCGGAATATCAAGCGATTACGAGAAGAGGTTTCCTGGGGCTATCAGGAGTGCTTGGCCTCGGCTTGGCGGCGTCGCCCATAGGGATTTCCTTGGCCGAGGCAGCGAAGTTCGACCGGCATCTCTATAAGGTCTCGCGATCGCGTCCTGAGATGGGTACGCTCACCTCTATTACGGTGCTCAATTATTCTAAGGACCAGGCATATGAGGCCATTGACCTCGCCTTTGAGGAGATAGCGAGGCTCACCAAACTCATGAGCAGGTATGATGTTGATACACCTGTTTCTCAGCTCAACCGCGATGGATATCTCAACGGTGTTCCACCCGAGCTCTATTTCGTCCTCAGGGAATCAATGCGGTACCATGAGATCAGCACAGGCCGCTTCGACATAACGGTGAAGCCTCTCATTGATATGTATGCACGGTTGTCTCAAAGCTCGGGGGGTATTTCAGGCCACGAGGAAAAAATACACGACCTGCTGAACCTTGTTGATGCCAGGCTCATCGTGATGAATGAGAGCTCTATCGCCTTTCGTAAGCATGGCATGGGAATTACCCTCGACGGCATTGCCAAGGGCTACATTGTGGATAAGGCGATTGGAGTACTGCAAACGAAAGGCATCAAACATGCCCTCATAAACGCGGGAGGCGATATTAGGACCCTGGGCGATAAGGGGCAAAACAGGCCGTGGAAAATAGCTATTGAGGACCCTCAGAAGAAAAACGACTACCCCGACATTATTGCGATCAAAAATGGCTCCGTTGCCACATCCGGAAACTATGAGGTATTCTACAACCGAGAGAAGATCCTCCATCATATCGTGAACCCCAAAACCGGGCTCTCGCCGTTGATGAATGCCAGCCTTTCCGTTCAGGCGCCCACGGCAATGGAGGCTGATGCCCTTTCAACCACCCTCTTCACCCTCAATCCCATAGAGTCAATGCGGTTGGTACAATCCCTACCCCATTGTGAAGCCCTCGTTGTCACGAGGAACAACAGGAAGATCAAATCCACGGGATGGCAGGGCATCAAAATATGATATCCTGAATGGTCTCGCGCAGCACGGTGAGGCTTGATGGATTGATTGCGGAAATCGGAATGCCGCCGAGACTTCGAGCAAGGCCAGCCGCATGATCGGTATCTAACCTGTCCACCTTATTCAGCGCCAAAACAGTGGAAGTCTCAGTGAGATCGAGTTTAAGGAGGGCTAAATCCATGAGATCTTCCTGGCTTAGCGGTTCACCGTGAAGATGGGTATGGATACACCTGAGACCCTTCAGTCTGCCGGCTCCCGATCGAAAACGAGCGAGATCGGGGATAACAATACGATGATCGTCGCCTTCAATCACGTATTCGACATCGCCCCCTCTTCCGATGAGGATGGCTACCTGCTTGTTGATGTCCCAGGATATTTGTGCTAATCGGCGTGCTAGTTCGCGGGAGATTATCTCGTCGCGAGGTGTGCGGCGTCGGTAGATAGTCTGGAGTTTTCTTACCTGGTGGGCCTTAAGACCCCCTATTTTGCCATATACTCGCTCTATGGCCCTTCCTCAAGTTATAAAATTGCTTCGCAATTTTATAGAACGCGGCTTCGCCGCTCCAAAAAAAGGAAATTCCTATACAATCAAGTTATGAAATCGCTTTTAGATTCTCTCTCGAAAAACTCCATGCTTAACTGATAGGCTCTTTGAACGATAATTCTGAAACGAAGTTATGGGTGCTTTTGCTATACTGTTACGCGATTACCCTTCTACTGACTCATCTCTATAGTAGTTTTGAAACTTCGTGTATTGTTCCCTGAAGGTTAAATCAACCTTACCGGTGGGCCCGTTCCTGTGTTTGGCGACAATGACCTCTGCCTTTCCCCTGTTTTCCTCTGTTTGGTTGTAGAGGTATTCCCGATAGATAAATAGGATTAGGTCGGCATCCTGCTCGATTGCACCCGATTCCCTCAAATCCGCCAGAATCGGCCTCTTGTTTGGCCTATCCTCCACCTTTCTGTTCAACTGGGAGACCGCCACTACGGGAATGTTCAGGTCCTTTGCTAGGGCCTTAAGGGACCTCGAAATATCCGATATCTCGAGCTGCCTCGATTCGGCCGACTTCCTGCTCTGCATCAATTGGAGGTAGTCAATCACGACCAGTCCGATATCGAATTTCTTCTTGAGCCTCCTGGCCTTTGCCTTCAACTCTAACGCAGAGAGCCCGGATGAGTCATCGATATATATGGGTAGCTCCGATAGCCTATTGGCCGAGTCGATCAAACGGAGGTGATCGTCATCCTGAAGAAATCCCTTCCGTATCCTTGATGCGTCAATCATGGCATCGGCCCCAAGGAGCCTGGTGCCAAGTTGAAGCCTTGACATCTCCAGGGAGAATATAGCGACCCCCACCTTGCTCTCTAATGCTGCATTGGCAGCGATGTTCAGTGCCAATGCCGTCTTGCCCATGCTTGGGCGCCCTGCAATGATGATAAAGTCAGAGGGTTGGAGTCCTGAGGTAAGGTTATCGAAATCGGTGAAGCCGGTTTGAACACCGGTAATATTGCTGCCGGTGGTCGTCTCTATCTTCTTGAAGCTCTCCTTGATGACCTCACTGAGCGGGTAAAAGACCTGTTCGACGTTGTTCTCGGCTATCTCAAAGATGGATTGTTCAGCCAGATCGAGGACTTCTTCTGTGTCATTGGTAAACTGGAAACAGGCCTCTGAGATATGGGCGCACTGGTTAATGAGGCTTCTTCGAGTGGATAGATCCCTCACGATCTCTGCATGATATAAGATTCCGGCTGATGTTGATGTTGCCTCTGCAAGGGAAGTCAGGTAGTCGGTCCCTCCCGCTTTTTCCAGTATTCCACCCTCTGTTAGGACATGGGAAAGGGTGATAAGGTCTACGGGTTCATCCCTGTTGTAGAGCGTGAGCATCCCCCTGAAGATGAGGGCGTGGGCCTCTTTGTAGAAATCATCATCGGAAAGTATATCCACGACTTGGTTGAAGGCATCGTCATTAATGAGTATCCCGCCCAATACGGCTTGTTCTGCCTCGAGGTTATGTGGCGGAACCTTATAGGTTGAATAGGCCGCATCCTCCTTGTTCTTAGGCAGACTCATCTTGTGGTTTTTCCTCCTCCTCAACGACCACCTTTATCGTGGCTGCCACCTCGGGGTGGAGTTTCACCGGAACCTCGTACTCTCCCAACGACCTGATGGCCTCATCAATGATGATCTTTCTCCTGTCTACCTCCACTCCTTGTTCATCCAGGTGCTGGGCAATATCCCGACTCGTTACGGAACCATAGAGCTTGCCCTCCTCACCGGCTTTTGCCTTTACCCTTACGGTAATCTCTGAGATCTTTTCCCTTACTCGCTCTGCTTCTTCCTTGTCCTTCGTCCTTTTTACGAGTATCTTCCCTTTCCTCTGCTCCAAAGCCTTCAGGTTTGCATTGGTCGCCTCTGTAGCCAAGCCCTTTGGGATTAGATAATTTCGTGCGTACCCTCTCGCCACATCAACGATATCGCCTTCAAAGCCGAGTGGTTCGAAATCCTGCATCAAGATAACGTTCATGCCTCGTCTCCGATCCATAATTCGTTCCTTCTATAAACAGAGGCCATAGAACACCCCTTTCCTGCCGGTTCAGCAATTCCTCCATGCTCAGGTGCCCTCGGCCATCCTCATATGTTTAAAATTGCTAAAAGACATTCCCGTTAAGAAGTGCTCGTCAGGAAACTGATTCTCATTCAGAACAGAGCCAAGGCGCGTGAATACACAGAGATTCGCAGGGTGTATATGGTACACGGCAATCCGTTACATCGAAGAAAGGGGCCCTTTCATTACCGCTCCTCTAGCCCCTATACCTGATCCCGAAAGACTCAACGCCCTTTATCTCCAAGGACGCTCAGTATTCCTTCATCTTTACCTTTGCCGTGGTAAAAGGCAACAGTGAGATATTCCTCGCCCTTTTTATGGCAAGTGCCAACATTCTCTGATGTTTGGCGCAATTTCCGGAAATCCTTCTCGGTATGATCTTCCCCCTTTCCGTGGTGAACACGGATAGGGTCTTAGGGTCCTTGTAATCTATGGTAAGACTTGGGTCAGCACAAAACCGACAGATCTTGTGCTTGATAAACACACCTCTACCTCTCCCGTTATAAGCCATTATCCTTCCTCAAGTACTTGGTCGTGGCCTTCCTCCGCCACCGTATCTTGTTGCTGCTCTCTGCTCATCACCTCATCCGGGTCGACGTTCTCATCGACCTTTACGGTGATATATTGTAAAACGCGATCGTCTAATTTGAGATTTCTCTCCAACTCATTCACCGTGGCGGGAACTCCACAGAAGTCGCATTCCACATAGTAGCCTTTATCGAATTGTTTTACCTCGTAAGCTAACTTCTTCTTGCCCCATTGATTAATCTTCACCACATATCCCTTGAGCTTGGTGATGATATCCGAAAATTTGTCAACCACCTCACTCAGGGATTCGGCGTCGAGATTGGGATTGATAATGTAAATCACCTCATAGCGTCTCATTGAACCATGCACCTCTCAGATATAAGCGTAAACAAACCCTGCGATTTTCGTATCTTCTATCCCCGATAACATCAATTGTCAACTCAATTTTTTACCTCCTTTCTCTCCCCATTCCGGCACTATTTCTGAGAGGGGGAAAGGTAGCTGATCAATGAGGATATGGATGCTCTATCTTTTCATGTAATGGAGCTATAGCGGTAGTACAGGGCAGTGAAAGGACTAAAGACAGCGCGATTATCCGGTAGGAAAACGGGCGAAATCCCTCTGGAGACCGAACAGTATCAGCGTATCGCCTCTTTGAATTACCGTAGAGGCTTCTGGATGTATATATGAATCCCCCTCATCTCCTGCTTCGGGTTCCCTCTTGATGGTTAATACCGTTGCACCAAAACGCTCTCTGAGCCGTAAATCCTCCAGGCTCTTGCCGACAAACTCATCGGCGACATTCGCCTCCAGTATCTGAAATCCCCCTCCCAAGGATACCCTTTGCGTGTGCATCTTCTGTTGGAGACGGAGAGATGTGGCAAAGGAAGAGGACATATCTAGTTTGAATATCTCCCTGTTATAGGCCTCTATTACGTCGCTCCTGCGTATCGTGCCGACCAATTGCCCTTTATCTGTTACTGGGATCTCTCTCAGGTCAAATTTCCCAAAGAGCTGCATCACCATATCAAGGGATTCCTCAGCCTTCACC
Organism: Deltaproteobacteria bacterium; assembly: GCA_003646935.1. Taxonomy (GTDB): domain Bacteria; phylum Desulfobacterota; class DSM-4660; order Desulfatiglandales; family B25-G16; genus B25-G16. Next base: position 2,064 of record QMLW01000076.1, on the reverse strand, counting down.
ACTGCCACATTGTGATCCATGAGATCTGAGGCGATTATCACGTCACGAACAGTTTCATAATCCTTGAGGATAGGCCGTAAGGTGGCTAAAGAAATATGACCGCAGATTCGATTATCGTTGCCAAGGACAAAGAAATGATTATGAGAACTCGCCATCATCCTTGTAAATAGCTCGTTTAAGGTCGCTGAGGGAGACACCAATTCAATCTCATGCACCATAACCTGCGCCACCTTCAGCCGCTTCAGGACATTGAGCTCTTTTCCGCCGTGGATGTTCACGCCTCTTCGTACCAACTTCAGGGTATAGATCGACTCCCTGGAAAGGCGTGCCGAGACCACCAGACCTATGGTGCAGGCGAACATCAAGGGGAGGATGATGCGATAGTTCGCGGTCATCTCGAATATTATTATCATTGCGGTAATGGGTGCCCTAGTGGTGCCGGCTACCACCGCACCCATTCCCACCAAGGCATATGCACCAGGGGCCGCGGTGGTAGATGGGAAAAGGACATGAACGATCTGGCCAAAGGCACCTCCCAGGAATGCCCCCATAAAGAGCGAAGGTGCAAATATCCCCCCGGAACTGCCTGAGCCGATGGTGATGCTGGTGGCCAATATCTTGGCAACCAGGATCCCGAGAAGCATAACCCCAAATATCTCGCCGTGGAGGGCCTGGGTTATTGATTCATATCCCACGCCGAATACCTGGGGGAAAAAGATCCCAATGCATCCAATAATACTTCCCCCGATTGCAGGTTTCACGAATTCAGGCAAGTTCCATCGCTCAAAGAAATCCTCCATACCGTAGAGGAGACGAATGAAGATAAAGGCAACCACCCCGGCCAACACTCCCAATATGAGATAGAGAAGCAGCTCACTGTGGTGCAAAAGGTCATAAGGAGGGATCTCAAAGGCAGGGTAGTTGCCTAAATAATGCCGTGACAGGGCGGTAGCAATCACCGATGAAACCACAATTGGAATAAATCGCAGTGCAGCCAATTCGCTCAGTATAATCTCGAGAGAAAAAAGGGCACCGGCCATGGGGGCGTTGAAGGTTGCGGCAATTCCCGCCGCGGGACCGCACGCCACTAAAATCCGCAGGCGTCCCCCGGACATCTTAACCCATCTTCCCAGGGCCGATGAAATGGCGGAACCGATCTGCACGATAGGGCCTTCACGGCCTACCGAGCCACCAGAACCAATACAGATAGCAGATGCAAAGGCCTTGGCAAAGACCACCCGCGTTCTCATCCTGCCGTCTTTTAGGGCAACAGCCTCCATCACCTCCGGCACACCATGTCCCTTTGCCTCTTGGGCGAAGAAGAAGACAATAATCCCCACCAGAAGGCCGCCTAGGGAGGGAATCAAAATCTTCAACCAAAAAGGCGCCACGAGTGCCATGCTCAGCAGATCTTTTCCCTCCATCCCGGTTACATTTCCCCACCCCAATTGGGCAACGGCAAGTATCAGCTTTCGAAACCCGATGGCGCCAAATCCACCTACCGCACCTGCTATCCCTCCCATCACGATCATGAACAGGTATTCACGTCGAGTGAAGGCAAAGGACGTTTTTTTCAAACCCTGTCGAATCTTTGAATACACGTATCCTCTCATAACAGGCCCGCATGACCACACAGGCACCCGGCGTCACAGAAGCTTATAATAACATGACGCCGAAAAAACAATAGACAACGACACAGGACAAGAGTCCTTCGGCTATGCTCAGGATTAACCCGCTGGTAAACTCCGAGGCTGGGCAACCTCGTGAGCCAATCCACCCGTCCCTGCTTGGAGACGGGATCGAGGGATGTCCTTTTTTACGTAAGGGCTGAATGGCGAGGCGAACTGCGCCAACGATCATAGAGAGAAGCTGGGGAATGACGAGACTTTTGGCGCTCTCACATCGAGTCGCTTTGGCGCAATTCCGTTTAACTTAATCATATCTACACGCAGAGAAGAGCGTTATTTTCCCTCCCGTTTGAGCACCACATATCTCGTGTGCCCACGATGTCGCACGACCATAAGTATCTGTTTCTTCGAGGCGGACTTCTCCATTATTGTCCTG
>QMLW01000075.1 GCA_003646935.1 Deltaproteobacteria bacterium | reverse complement strand
TCCAGGTTTTCCCTCCCGGAGTAGATCTCAGGGGAAGCTCCCGAGTCAATGAGATGGGCCATACGTCGCGTATTCTTGTAACATGCGTATTTGAACTCGCAAAAGGAACACATGAGCTCGTCAGCGGAATGATGGAAAACGCCGTTTTCCAGGAGATCCATCAACCTGTTGACGTAATCTCCCATGAGCGTAACACCGGTCAGATCAATACCTACCTTTTGCGGCAGATTATAGCCGATGGGGGATGAAAGTGGGTTGTTCTCAGCCAGAGGCCCCCTGTTGATCATGTAATATCTGGCTGCTATGCCTTCAGCATCCCGATCCGAGGCAAGGGCCGAGAGATAACCGGGGAGTTGAAAGGAGAGTCCTTTCTTGACCGTACTAGGGCTGGGGGCCCTGCCCGTTTTGTAGTCATAGATAAGATACACCTCTTCTCCTTCATCCAGCCTGTCAACCCGGTCTATGTAGCCTCGTATCGGTGTTCTACCGATAATTACGGGATTCATGTCCTCATCCCCGAACCTGTACTCGAGGCCTACGACCTCTTCGTTGTTGAGATGTTGGGCTTCAAAGCGAAGCAGGTTCGCGATGAGCCCCTGTCTCTTGGGAAGCCCCCCATCGGTCAGGGTGGACTCAGCCTCCAGGCCTTCAATGATATCCCTTTTCTGGGTCTCGAAGAAATCAAGCCCTTCTAGATACTTGAGATGAGCGAAATACCTCACGGCGATCTCACGTGCCAGGGCGAATACCTTGGACAGCCCTAACGAGGCAACGTTGTGGCCGCGCTTCTTCACTTCCTCGAAGATGAGCTTTAAGATAGCATGCACATGGGAGCCCACATCCCTGAGTGAGAGTCCTTCCTCGAGTTCCTCTATGGGTTCGATGCCGTAGATGCCCTGGAAGAGATAACGCATGGGGCAGTTCGCGATCGTATCGAGCCTGGAGGTAGATTGGGGCCCCTTGAGGCCGGAACGATATCGGTGGAAGGCAGACGAGCCGGAGATCAGCCCATCGTACTCTGAGAGACCATCCGCGCAGTTCCTCGCGAGCAAGCACCCAACCGCCCTTATGATCGATTCATTGAGCACCCTGTCAGTGCCCAGGATGATATGTTCATGGACCCATGGGCTCCCCTTTGAGGGAATGGCTATCTTTTGCTCCACCTCGATAGAATTCAAGAGCTCTTCGCTGCTGGTAAAAAAAGGGTTTTGTTCCCATGGAAATGTACGAGCAAGGGCTTCAGCCCCTTGAGATGGCGAGAGCTCTCGGTCTTCCATCATGGATACCATATCCAAGAGTACGGGCGAGGGCTGCACCTCTTTATCCCCTATTCTCCTTGGATAAGACACATAGAGATCGCCCCTATAGTTCCTGAGCAGGTGACTGAAGAGATACCTCGATTGGTCGGTGAGCTCCGGCCTCCTGAGATAAGGGGCTGAGCTCTCGGGTATGATGAAGTCATCCGGTTCCTTGAGGGGAAATTCGTCCGAACAGAGACCTCCGGCAAAGATATCATCAAAGGAGCACCCGATTATATCGGCATATTCAGATATCTCTATGGCACCTCTATGGTAGCTCTCCCTGATCCTGGTTTGGCCCACGAGGTCGGTGAATCCCCTTCTGAAGCGCTCGAGCACGGGGGTGGTACCGCGTGACGGCATGAACAGCTCTGCCCGCTCCAGTTCCCGTGCCGCTCTGATGGCCAGGTCTTTCAATGTGTTCAGTGAGCTGATATCCCTTCGTATGCTCCTTTCAGTTGCTTCCCGATTGACCCCCGTCTCATCCTTGAGCAGGAGCAGGATATTTTGCTGAATGCCGAACACATTGAGAAGGCGAAACAGGGCGTGCACGATACCCCTTGGATCTTTGGTGCGCAAGAGATCCTCAAAGGGCTTTAGGTTCTCATTCAAGTAGAACAGCTGATAAAGGAATTGATGGTACTCGGTGAGAACTCGGGCCTTCTTCTCCTTGCTGAGATTGCGGTAAAGGGAGAAAAAGTAGTCACGTGCCCGGGAAAGCCAGTCGGGCACTATCGATCCGCCTTGAATGCCGCATTGCCTGGCAACCACATCTACCGTTTCCATCCACCTTGGATGCGCTCCCTGCTCTTCCGGTTGTATGCCAGGGAAGATCTCCCTATCTCCGGCTTTTTCACCGGCAAAAAAGGCACGCTCCATGTTCAAGAGTATGAGCCATCGGGCCTTATCCTCCTTGCCCATAGTCTTGGTGGCAGGGGATACGAGTCCGGAGGTGAAAAACGTGTGGATATCCATCCTTCTAAAGTCATTGAGGGGGATTTCGAGCAGCAGCTGAAAGAGCCTGGTCAAGGGAGATACGCGGAGAGGCAAGCCCTTTGTTATATTGAAGGGGATTCCATATGCGGGAAATACCTCGTAGATGAGGGAGCTATACTCGGCAAGATCGGGGAAAATAACCCTCACTCCATTGGGATTCCCCTTTTTCCTCTCCCTTGAGATCCTTTTTATCTCACCTGCGATCCCCCTTATCTCATCAAGTCTTGTGCTGAAGGCGTTTATGTGTATGGACCTCTCGCTTGCCTCATCGTATTTGCCTGATCTATAGAGCCCCGATGCAAAGGGATTTTTGAACTTCTCTGGACGTGCCCTCTTGATGGAGGTGGGATATCTCGTCTCTTCTGTTTTCTTCATAAGTGAGCCAAGGGATGAGAATATCCTAAAGGCCTCGTATAGGCCGGTTCCGGCATCTCTTTCATGGCTGGTTGTCCCTATAAATGCATGTATGGGGTCCTCCAGGCCGAGTTCATAATCGAGGGGCCATATCACCTCATGGACATGGTCGAATAGATGTAGGAGGATTGTCTCTTCAGCCCTTGTGATATTGGTGAAACCGTTGAAGACGATCACATCGATATCCTTCAGGATGCTCGGAGAATTGCCTTCGGCGAGGAAGGCTCGGACGTTGCTCACGGTATCGTCGGTATCATAGAGGTGATTGCTCCTCTTGAATTCCTCGTAATCCCCGAAAAGCAAGGCGAGGTCTGTGTCAAGGGCATACCGTTCCTCCCCGGCTCCAGGCCTTTGCTCATCCAATCGTATTATCCTGCGGGAGAGTGCCTCCACAAAACCGTCCTCGAAATTGTTGTTCACCAAGAGCGAAAAGAAACCCAGGATATGGCGATATACGCCAGGCACCATGTCAGCTCTCGTGGGAGGAACGAATAAGGGGAAAAAGTATCGTAAGCCCTCGGGCGTGGTGTTTCTCCTCTCAAGAATAAGGCGTGCCGCCAACTCCCTCATGGCATCATCCATAAAGGAGGACTCCCTGAATGAATGGTAGAAGATATCGTCATAGAATATCCTTCCTATGAGAGAGGAGAGGGTGTCTATACGCCTGTTCATGGAGCCAGATCCTTGGCCTTCCAGCTCCATGACCATGGCGCGTGATGGTACTATATGGAGGCAATTCATGGGGTCGATTTGCTTCAGACATATCTCTTCCTCAAGAAGCCCTTTTCTTGTCTCAACGGTTTGACCTACTAGGTAGGTGATGTGCGTTGTGGGATTTACTTGATCTCGATTTTTCAAGGGGTTGCTCTCCGTATGCATGATATGCGGTTATGGGGCTTCCAAAAAATGATTTTGACAGATTTGGCAAAATGATACAAGATACTACCTAAATGGTTATAATGGTTCAAGGGTTCAGGGTTCAGAAGTTGTGGTTTATTAGATATTCTGAGGATATAGGGTAACAGCACAGATAAAGCGAATACGCAAATTCATCCGTGACCGAGAAAAGACTTTTTAAACGCTTCATTTTCCTTGCTTTTGCTGTCATGCTTCTCAATCTAGTTGGTTTCATGACTTTATGTTGTGGCGAGAATCGAAAGAAGAGTAAGGAAAAGAGCAACACCTGTGTCTCTAATAATAAGGGGGATAAGGCTATGGGCACGGCAGATTGGCTATCTGAAGATGAGGGGAACTACCTTTTGGTGGTGGCCAGAAACACCATCAAAAATAGATTGAACAATATGGAGGAACCCCAAATCGACTGGAAAAACCTGCCGGAGAAGTTTCAGGAACAACTGGGCACCTTTGTCACCCTTACCATAGATGGCAACCTAAGGGGTTGCATAGGGCATATTATACCCCGGGAAACCGTTATCGAGGGGATAAGGGAAAATTCGATCAATGCCGCTTTTAGGGACCCTCGATTTCCTCCTTTATCGAGGGAGGAGTTTGACAAAATCGAGATCGAGATTAGCATACTCACCGCCCCCGAGGAACTCTCCTATACCGATGCAGATGACCTCTTGAATAAGCTGAGACCTGGAGTAGATGGGCTGATCATAAAAAAGGGGCACTACGAGGCCACGTTTCTCCCTCAGGTGTGGGACCAGCTTCCCGATAAGGAGGAGTTCCTATCGCACCTCTGCATGAAGGCAGGGCTCTCTTACGATAGCTGGAGGAAGGAGAAACTCCAGGTCTCCACCTACCAGGTTCAGGCCTTTGAAGAGGAGAAGGGGAGATAGCCGAACACTACTCATTGTTAGGCAGGGCTAAGTCATTAAAGGTGGTAACTTATTGTAATGTTGTGATTATTTGCTTAATCAATTTTCTATAAGTTCGAATTTCGGAATTAAGGTTTCAAGAACCCTTCTATTTGGCCAGATGAGCGTTTGCTTTGGCGTTACCCTTCATTGATGGGCTGAAGGTTTGACATCCGGCTTTTTTCATCCTTCAAGTTAATGAACATCACCAGCCTCATCATCATATCCGTCATTGGGACGGGGATATCCTCTATCGCTACTCAAATAATCACGGTGCGAGAGTTTCTCTCCCAGTTCGCGGGAAATGAGATTACCATCTCCCTCGTGCTTTTCTGTTGGCTGATAGTGGGCGGGTTTGGCTCCCTTGTCTCGAAATTCTTACACAGGAAGTCAGTGACCGTCTACTCGGTTATGGCCCTGGTTACGGCGCTTCTGCCATTGATTCAGATAAGCGCAATACGGGTGTTCAGGGATAGCATCTTCATCCATGGAGAATCGCCGGGCTTTTACCCCATCTTCTTTTTCATCCTCACCTTTAGCGCCCCCTATGCGTTTCTGATAGGGTTTCTCCTCCCTTACTCGCTTTCTGTAATCAAGCGATGGGGGGGGGAATTTACCTCAGGTCAGCTCTATATCACCGACAATATTGGCGACATTACAGGTGGAATTCTGTTCAGTTTTATCCTGGTGTATTTCCTGAGCCCTTTTCAGATCATCGTCATCACCTCATCGCTGCTGATCCTTATCTCCCTTGCCCTTGTGATCCATGTAAGGAGATATCTCCTCCTCGGCGTGGGCGTTGTATCGGTTGCGGTATTCCTTTATTTCGGCCTTGACAAGGACTTTGAGCTTGCAACCCTTGAAAACCAGTACGGCCCGGATATTGTGAGCTACCGGGAATCACCGTATGGGAGAATCGTGCTCACAAAGGAGAGGGGACAGCACACCATTTGGGAGTCCGGAACGCCAACCTATTCGACCTTCAACATCATCGCCGCAGAGGAAAAGGTACACTACCCCCTCTCGCAACTCGATCACATAGATGCCGTCTTGCTCGTAGGCGGAGGTATCGGCGAGACCGTGGATGAGGCCTTGAAATACGCTCCTCGACGCGTTGACTATGTGGAGCTCGATCCCGCGTTGATCACCGTGGCGCGCACCTCCGGCCTGCTCGATCCCAAGGGTAAGGTCACTATTGTTCTTGCCGATGGAAGGCGATATATCGCTCAATCTCGTCAGCGCTATTCGGCAATAATCCTCGATCTGCCCGAGCCGGACACCTTCCAGGTAAACCGTTTTTATACAAGCGAGTTTTTCTCCTATTGCAAAAGGATCCTGACACAAGACGGCATTCTTTCATTCTCGCTCCTGGCAAACCCCAATTATCTCTCAGAGGTAAGGGTCAAGAAATTATCGTCCATCTATAATACGGTGAAGACGCACTTCAGTAACGTGCTCCTCATACCCGGGGAGGAGGTCTACTTCCTTGCGAGCGATGGGGAGCTGTCGGCAGATATCCCGCTCAATTTGAGAAGGAAATCCATTGCCACGTCGTATATCGAGGGCTTTTATCACGGAAACGTAACAGAGGAGAGAATTCGGTTCATCAATGACTCCATCGATTCGGATGAGTTCGTGAACACGGACCTTCGGCCCAGGGTCATGAACGTCATGTTCCAGGAGTGGTTCAAGAAGTACGGGACCTCCCCCAATTGGTTCATACTGCTGCTCATCGTGGTGATCGTGGTGTATGTCTCCGTGATACGAAAGGAGGAGTTCGTTCTGTTTTCAACCGGTTTTGCCGTCATGGGCGTGGAGATGTTGATCCTGTTCTCCTTTCAGGTGCTCTACGGCTATATCTACCTCAAGGTAGGGGTGGTAATTACCTCGTTTTTGTTGGGTCTCCTGCCGGGTGCCATGTTGGGAAATAGGTGGAAGGGAAGGGGCAGGGATATGCTCATCAAAGCAGAGGCAGGGATGATCCTTTTTCTCATGGCCTATCTGGTTTGGGTGGCCTTTTATCAGTCCACGATGCCGGAGCTCGCCTTTTTCCTGTATGGCTTTTTCTTCTCCATGGTATCCGGATTTCAGTTTCCCGTTGCCGCGGACATAATAGGAGAGGAGCGGAGCCCTGCTGCAGGACTCCTCGCCGCTGATCTCGTTGGTGCGGGCGCCGGCACACTCGCGATTGGAACCCTGTTAATCCCGCTGTTGGGCATCCAGGCTGCCGTGGTGGCACTTATCCTGCTCAAGGCAGCGAGCACCGTGGTTCTATTGAAGGGCTAACTATCGTCCTTATTCAAAGAGAAGGGTATATCCTGTTGCATTACTCATGAGATATGTTAGATTTTTAAGAGGTCAAAAAAATATGTATCAACGGGATGCACACAATACGTAATTCACATTACCAGAAATGAAACGATTGCTAACGAGGAAAGAGTTTTTGAGGGAGATGGGGCTCCTCTCCCTCTTTGTTGCCTCCGAGGGACACTGCTCTTGGTCCGATAACGATAAGGAGAAGAGGGCCGACATCAGGGGTCACGTTTTCAAAAACGACGCTCCTGAGAAGCCCTGGAAATGGTCCATGGAGGGCTTTTACTACACCACCAACGGCCGAGATGTCCAGTGTATGGTGTGCCCGAATCGATGCTACCTCACCCCCGGGGACAGGAGCGTGTGCAGGTCAAAGGTGAATATCGGGGGAAAGCTGTACTCCCTTACCTATGGAAATCCCTGTGCAGCCAATATAGATCCCATTGAGAAAAAACCCTTCAATCATTTCTTTCCGGCTACCTGGGTGTTCTCCATTGCCACCACTGGCTGTAACTTCAGATGCCTCAACTGCCAGAACTGGGAAATCTCCCAGAGAAAACCCGAAGAGGTCCGCCATTACGAACTCTTTCCAGCTGATGTTGTGAGGATTACCAGGGAGAAATCCATACCCTCCATCGCCTATACCTATTCTGAAGCTACCACTTACTATGAGTACATGTATGATACCGCACGGCTTGCCAGACAGGAAGGGATCAAGAACGCGTGGGTCTCCAACGGGTACATAAACAAAAGGCCCCTTGCCGATCTCTGCCAATACTTAGATGCTGCGAGAATAGACCTAAAGTCATTTGACGATGATACCTATAGGAAGCTGAACGGAGGTAGGCTTCAGCCCGTGCTTGATACCTTACGGCTTATTCACGAAAAAGGGGTATGGCTTGAAATCATCACCCTCGTAGTACCTGGATACATAGATAAGCCCGAGATGATAAAGCGGATGTGCGC
>QMLW01000074.1 GCA_003646935.1 Deltaproteobacteria bacterium | reverse complement strand
CTTTAAAAACATCATCCGGAAATTCCCTCCCCACCCTCCCAAGGTGAAACTCAATCCGGATGAACAGCTCTGCTACATACTTTACACCGGCGGTACCACAGGATTCCCCAAGGGGTGCATCCTCTCTCATACGGGTATGGTCTCCTTCGTCAATGACATAAATGAAGTCGGCATGGGCTTTATTTCGGAGGGGGAAGAGGTGTTCATCATGGTAAACCCCCTTTTCCATCAGATGGCCCAGGGCATTATTTTCAGTATGGTTTTCAACAAAGGTAATACGGCCGTACTCATGCCTATCCCACAAGTGGATCCCATCCTGAACGCCATCCAGAAATACAGGGGTACCCTATTTCTGGGAGCACCAACTCTATACCGAATGATATTGGAGAACGACAGGCTGGATCTATTCGACCTGAGCTCGCTGAAATACTGTTGGTGCGGAGGAGACGTCCTTCCGCTGGAGGTCTTTAACCGATGGAAAGAGAAGTTTCACCTTCCTATCTACCAGGTTTACGGTGCCACAGAAGTGGGATTTACGGCCATGAGCCCTCTGGACAGGGAACCGGAGCCATCCAGCGTGGGGTTCCCTCTGCCTTCGAGGATGGTTAGAATTGTGGACCCTCAGACCCTGAAGAGCCTTCCTCCCGGCACACCTGGAGAACTCCTTGTCACCTCAGAATATATTTCAAAAAGCTACTGGAAAAAACCGGAGGAGACGGCACAGTCCTATGTGGAGATCGAGGGCAAGACCTGGTACCGTATGAATGATTTCGTGAGGATGGACGCCAACGGCCAGCTTTATTATGTGGACAGGAGCGCCGATATAATCAAGTACAAGGGGTACCGTGTCTCATGTTCCGAGATCGAAGCCGTTCTCCAGGACCACCATGCAGTAATAGGCGCCTGTGTGATAGGGGTCCCTGACCCCATGGTCGGTGAGCGCATCAAGGCCATCGTGGTACTCAAAGAAGACATTAGGGGAATCAGCGGCTCAGATTTGACTAAGTGGTGCCGCAACAGGCTGGCCCCATATAAGATCCCTCAATATATCGAGTTCAGAGACATGCTGCCCAAATCCAAGGTGGGTAAGCTGTTAAGGCGCGAGATCAGGGATGAAGAACGCAGGAGGATGGGAAAGGGCAAGGAGCCTCTCAGGGTATGAGAGTGAGGTATAGGGGCAACATCCCCTTTCGAAGGGAAAAAGGGATGTTTGAGGCAAGATCCATGAAGGGATAAACGGGAGCTTACCCCCTTTTCTTGCCTGCTATTTACCCTTCATTTCATCCCACTTATAATCGATCAACTCCAGCAACACGCCGTTTACGGATTTCGGGTGGATAAAGGCAAATTCACAATCCCTGAAAGGCCTGGCGCCACCGATAAAGGAATACCCTTTCCCTTTTAGCTCCTCCATGGCCTCCCTGGTGTTATCCACATTGAAGCTCATGAGCATGATGCCCTCGCCATGCCGCTCGATAAACTTCGCGACCTCACCATCCGGGGAGGTGGATTCCATTAACTCAAAGCCTACCTCCCCCAGCCAATATCGAGCGACCCTGATCTTCTCCAGCTCGTCCACGTAGGGATCATCGGGTTCCGGCTTCCCCAAAATGGGCTCCCAGACCTTTCGGGCCTCATCCAGATTCTTTACCGCGATACAGATGTGATCGATCTTGTTTGTCTTCATCTCCTTCTCCTTTGTGTAATGAGCCACAGACCCACACAGACTTCTAGCCGAGCGACATGCTCGGCTAGAAGATACAATCGCTGCGCGATATCAGAAAGGGTGAGCGACAAGTAGTTAATTGCAAGCAACCAAAGCCTGGAATAAAGCGCTTCGGTTTTAAGAATACCGAAAGGATTACAACTTTTTCTCTGCCACTGTCGGCAGAGAAAAAGGTCTGTGCCTCGTGCAATGCGCAGCTTATTCCACTGGGGTGTGTCTGCGGTTAAAAAAATTATCTTCCCTGCTAAAAGGTTACCAGCTCAAGGGGAATGGAAATCGCGTGATCCGGACATACATATCCACATTCATTGCAGTCCTCACAGAGAAACTCGGTGACCACAATCCTATCATCCTGGACCCTGATAGCCTGGTCAGGGCACGCCTCTACACAGAGGGGCTGCGATATTCCTCCACACATGGTGCATTTCTCCGGGTCTACCTGGGCAGCCATGGTTCCTCCTCCTGTTATTTATCCTCTGGGTTGTACAGTCTTCGCACACATACGCCGTCGCCTCTTGGGATGGCCTTGTGCGTCTCTATCTTCAGGTTCGTACCGAGGAAGGCATTTACCTCATCGAGAAATGCCTGAAGGTAGGTGTCGCAGCCTTGGAGATCCTCCTTCATAGAGGCGCCATGTTCCTTAGCTGAGGTGGGCCACGGGCATCGCTCCCATGTTATAAAAAGCTCCTTGGGGTTCTCCCCCTTGTCTATCTTGACCAAGGCCCCGTTCGTAGTCGCTAGCCCCTGGTATGCCCTGGCCACGCTCGCCATGAGGCCCTCTATCCCCTTGAGCAAGTTCATACGGGGGAGATAGGATTTACCCGTGTCCTTACCTACGATCTCCCACGCCCTCACGCCGACATCAAGCGGGTTTGCGTCAGGACCGGCAATCTCGAGAAGTGCCCGGCGCATTTGGTAGAACGTTCTCCTTGTTGCGCCCTGGGAACCCTGCAATGCCCTCCACAGGCTGCTAATCTCTTTTTCCGGGTCGACTGCCATATCTAAACCTCCTTTTAGATCCGAATACCGATTCGGTACCCATCATGAACCGCACTTGATAGATTTCGGGGAACCAGTGCGTCACCAATGACAAAAAGCTCAATGCTGTTTTCCTGGACAACGTCTTTCAGGGCGGGATTCGCCTCTCTTTCCGTCACAACCACGGTGTCGGCCTTCACGGGGATCCTGTATCCATCGTAGGTAACGACCGTTACGCCCTCATCGCTAATCTCCTCGATATCGCAATCGTTATAGGCGGTTACCTTGTTCTGCCTTAGATAACCCACATACCGCCACAGAAACGAGGGATTCACGTCCTTTCCGAGCTTACTCTCCCTGCCCACAATGGTCACCCTCTTGCCCTGCTTCGCCAGAAACAGCGCCACGCCGATCCCCGGCTTCATATTGCCCCAAACCACCACGTTATCGCCCACCTGGACCTCCCCATTGAGCACGTCGAGCACCGATACGACGTTCTCCCGGTCAAAGCCGGGGGCCGCGCCTTTGCTATATTTCGGCCCTGTAGCCAGAACAACCGAATCGGGCATCTCCTCTTCGATTAGCTCAGGGGTCACCTCGGTTCCCAAGTGGAACTCCACCCCGTTCTTCTCACACATGGTCCTTGCGAACCGTATCTGACCGTACAGTTCATCGTCGCCATAGGGGGCCTTGGACGCCTCGATAATGGTACCGCCCATCTCCTCCCTCTTGTCATACACATGCACCTCGTGACCTCTCTCTGCAGCTACCCAGGCACACTCCAGGCCCGCAGGGCCCGCTCCAACGATCATAACGATCTTGCTCGTCTCCGCCGGTTTGATCTCATATTTCGGATCCCACTCATGGGCGCACACGGGATTGATGTAGCAGGTCATGGGCGCATCGCGGAAAAGCCGAGCCAGGCACACATTGCAGGCAACACACGGCCTTATCTCACCCTCCCTGCCTTCCAGAACCTTTTTGGGCATCAGTGGATCAGCGATCATAGGTCGACACATCTCCCAGATATCCAGTTTCCCCTCGCCAATAGCCTTGTTCGGTAGATCCGGGGTAAACAGCCTATAGGCCATAGACACGGGTATGGTGAGATGCTGTTTGGCGCGTTCAGCCAGATGGAGCCAGCTTCCCATGGGAATGTCTCTGCTGATCACCGGGTAGATCGACTCCTGCCATCCGGCCGTAACGCTCATGACATCAACCCCAGCCTCCTCAGACATCTCGTAGGTGATCATCGATTCCTCTGGGGTGTTTCCTCCCACGTCATCCAGGAGTTCGTCCGCGCAGAGCCTGATACCCACAGGCACGTCGCCGCATAGCTTTTTCACTTCCTTGACGAGCTCTACCACGAATCGCATCCTTCCCCGTATATCCCCACCATACTCATCGGTCCGCCTATTGGTATAGCTTGACACGAAATTGGAAAGCAGGTAACCCACAATTCCAGAAATCTCCAGGTAGTCAAACCCCGCTTTGAGCAATCGTTCGGTGGCATCTAGGTGTTCCTTAATGCACTGTTTGATGTCTGCCTTGGTCATCTCTTGTACTGGCCTAAAAATTCTCAAACGCTGTGGCACCGGGGAGGGACCCTGGCAGTATTCGGTCTCGATTGCTCCAACGCGACCGCAGTGCATAAGCTGACATCCAGCTACTGCCTTTTGTTCATGGATTGCATCGGCCAGCCTTTTGAGGCCGGGGATAAATTTATCATCCCAGGCAGCGGCCTGCCCTACATATCCCTGGCCTTGCCGTTTCTCATCCATGTAGACACCCTGCATAACGCACAGGCCCCCCACAACTCCTTTAGCCCTTTCACGCAGGTAGGCAACGCCCGCGTCGGTAACGAAGCCGTCTTTCCCGTTCAAATTGTCCTCGGTGGCGGCGTACTTAATCCGGTTTGGGATAGTGAGCTTGCCTACTTGGATCGGCTTGAAAAGATGAGGATATTTCTCTGCCCCCGGATATGATGAGTAATTCCATTCAAACAGTAGCGTGCCCATCTCTCTGGCCTCCTTTTTTTACCTCATATTTATGTATACAGTATACAATTGCCCTGGAAATATATTTACCTCCTCTGTTTATGTCAAGTTATAAAATTGCTTATAAAATCGCTTCGCGATTTTATGAAGCTCGATTATTTCTTGATGATCTTCCCCAGCTTCACGCCGAACCAGTCCTTGATCCTATCAAACAGCGATGGCCCCTTTACCTCCAGCTCGCAGTCTGCTTTAATATCAGCGAGCATGCTCGTGGCGCGCGCCATGTAAACACCCGGGGGCATGGGCGGCCTCGTTATCACCGGAGCGTTTTCACCTTTCTTGTTGGTGCCGAGCTCTGCCCTCAGGAAATCGGATATCTTCGTGAGTTTCCCCACTGGGGCATGAAAGATCCCGTCCTTGCCCACATTACCATCTGCAACGGCGAGATCCACCTTTCCCCCATTCATGGGCACATCAAGCAGGGTAATGAACACGCTATCGCCTGGCTCAAAACCCGCGCCACTGAACACGATGTTCGTGTCCATTATCCTCGCAATACCTAAACGAACCGTCTGAGGATTCACAATCATCTGGGGTCCTTTTATACTCATATCCAGTGTTTTTACCGATCCCGAGCACCCCAGAATCAGAAAGACACCTGAGATACCAAGCACTACACCGGCTGTGAGGATTCCTCTGAGCTCTCTTTTCATTTGTCGCCCTCCTTTACAAGTTATAAAATCGCTTCACGATTTTATGGAACGCCTGCCCGCCATCGCTATCGCTCAGGCGAAGCGGGCGGGCGGCTTCGCCGCTCTAAAAAATGAACCTCCTATAATATCAAGTTGGCTCTCTCTATAACGTATGCTCGCCTTACTTATTCTTCCCGGATGCGGGACGTCGCCTTCTCTTCTGGTACTTATATACGGCCCTGTTATGCTCCTCTAAGGTTGAGGAAAAGTAGTGGCTTCCATCATTTTTTGACACGAAGTAGAGATAATCCGTCTCCAACGGATTGATGACGGCCTTGAGCGCTTCCATTCCTGGATTGGCGATCGGCCCAGGTGGAAGTCCACGATGAAGATAGGTATTGTAAGGACTGGGAGCGCGGAGATCCTTTCTCTTGAGGTCTCCGCTAAAATCCTTAAGGCCGTAGATTACCGTTGGATCGCTTTCCAGCCTCATCCTCTTCTTGAGTCTGTTAAAAAAAACTGACGCGATGATAGGCCTCTCCTCGGCCATGCCTGTCTCCTTCTCCACAATGGAAGCCATGGTTACGATGTCCTTCACCGGCATAGGGAGTTTTCGGCCCTCTACCAGGGAATTGAAAACCTCCCAGAAGCGATTCACCATAAGATCAATCAAATCCCGCGCCCCTATACCCCTGCTTATCACGTAGGTGTCGGGGAAGAGGTATCCCTCCAGGCTTTCGCCCTCCACATGGTACGAGGCAACAAGGGCTTTATCGTGAATCAAATAGATGAAGTCCCTTTTATTTACGAGATTTCTCCTCTGGAGCACATCGGCGATCTGTTCTGCAGAAAGCCCTTCCGGGATAGTGAAGGAGTAGGTCTTCACCGCCCCTGAGGTGAGTATATGCAGGATCTTCACCGGGGCCATTGATTGATTAAGGCTGTATTCGCCTGCCTTGATATCTCGGGCACCTCCCCTCACATACGCCCAGATCATGAATAAATTATTGCCCTTGATGAGCCCCCGTTCCTCGAGCTGCGCAGCGATTGCCCTGAGGCCGCTGCCCTTCTTCACCACGAAGATCTCCTCCGTTTTTTCAGTGCCGGCGGGGCTTACCAAAAAATACCCAAAGTAAAGCACGGCAAATCCGC
This sequence comes from Deltaproteobacteria bacterium, assembly GCA_003646935.1. Classification (GTDB taxonomy): domain Bacteria; phylum Desulfobacterota; class DSM-4660; order Desulfatiglandales; family B25-G16; genus B25-G16. Next base: position 1,314 of record QMLW01000074.1, on the reverse strand, counting down.
ACAGGATTAGTACCAACAGGGCGGTGAGAAATATCGCGAATCTTCTCGGCACAGAGATACCCGGTATTCAGTTTTTTTCTTATGGCCTGCTAAACGTATCCAGCGGGCATACGGGGCAGTTGGGCCTTTTTTTGCAGTAGAGCTTGCCCGTCTTTACGATCAAGGCATGAAATTCCTTAAATAGCTCCACATCATGAGGCAGGTTATCCATAAACAAGGACTGCAGTTCATCGTATCCGGCTTCCTCATGGATGATTCCATGCCTGGCTAAAATCCTGTAGGTGTAGGTGTCAATCACAAACAGAGGCCTTCCGGCCCCATACAAGACAATGCTGTCGGCAGTCTCCCTGCCTATTCCCGGGACTGACAGGAGTTCTGCCCGAAGGGTATCGGTATCAAGCGAGAGAAGTGTATCGATATCTCCATTGTGTGCGCCCTCAATACGGTCGATGAGGTTCTTTAAGCGCCTGGCCTTTATATTATAGTACCCTGCGGGCCTGATGTATTCAGCGAGCACTGAAACTGGTATATCTCGTAGGCCAGCTATGGAAAGCAGATTACCAATCCTCAGGTTCTCGATGGCCTTCTCAACATTGTTCCAGTTGGTGTTCTGGGTCAAAATAGCGCCAACCATCATCTCAAGCTCTGTTTCTGCTGGCCACCAGTTTTGAGGACCATGCGCTGAGTAGAGGAGATTGAACATCTCCATCAAGACCTGATTGGTTCGTGAAGCGACCACGTAATCCCCGTTATCTCCCTACTGGCTTGACACTGTGGGGAAGATACCTTAGATTGATTCACCATGTCAATCCAGCAACTCAAGAAAACGCGCAACATAGGCATCATCGCTCATATCGACGCGGGCAAGACCACCATCACCGAGAGGATGCTATACTATACCGGCAGATCTCACAAGATGGGCGAGGTTCATGATGGAGAAGCGATCATGGACTGGATGCCGGAAGAACAGGAGAGAGGGATCACCATTACCTCTGCTGCCACGACCTGCAAGTGGCTTGATCATACCATAAATATCCTGGATACCCCCGGTCATGTAGATTTTACCATTGAGGTGGAGAGGTCCTTGAGGATTTTAGATGGGGCCATAGGGGTTTTCTGTGCCGTGGGGGGCGTGGAACCACAATCGGAAACGGTATGGCACCAGGCCGATAGGTTTGGGATCCCCAAGATTGCCTTTATCAACAAGCTGGACAGACTTGGCGCTGACTTTGACCATACGGTAATGCTGATCAGAGAGAGACTGGGTGCCACCCCCCTGATCCTCCAATTACCCTGGGGGCTTGAGGAGGAGCT
>QMLW01000073.1 GCA_003646935.1 Deltaproteobacteria bacterium | reverse complement strand
CCCTAAAGGAACATCACGCACAACGGGTTGCCCTCGGTCATAATAAGAATGATCAGGCGGAAACGGTTCTTATGAATATCCTGCGGGGAACTGGATCATCGGGTTTATCCGGAATGCCCCCAGTTCGGGACAATCTCTTCATCAGGCCGTTGATCAAGACAACCAGGGATGAACTCCTCGCATATCTACGGGAAAAGGACCTGTCCTATATGACAGACAGCTCGAATCTCGAGAAGAAGCATCTAAGAAACAGGATGCGGCTGGAACTGATACCAAGTCTTTTAACCTATCAGCCAAGACTCATAGAACACCTGAATGATCTCGCTTTCCTCTGCAGGGAGGAGAACCGGTTTATGGAGCAAGAGGCGAGGAAATGCCTCCAAGATATGGTCTCAAACTCATCGGAGGGAACATTTGATTTGCCCCTTGCAGTAGTTACCGGTCTCCCATCCCCCCTCAAGTATCGCGTGATCAGAGAAGCGATAAAGCGGGCAAAGGGGAACCTCAGGAGGGTACATTTTAGGCATATCAGGGCGATCACTGATCTCGTTGAAAATCGTAAACCACAGGCAGGAATAAACCTTCCCGATCATGTTGTGGTGAAGAAGATCTATGACAGGCTTCGATTTTCCCGTGCCGAGGAGCCAGAGGCAGTCGACTTCTCATATGCCATAACGGGTGCGGGGATAATCCCTATAAGGGAGATCAATATGTCCATCGCCTGTGAGGAGGTACCCCGACAGCGTTTTACGGGCCGTTCTCAGTCCGATCGCGAGTGTTTCCTTGATCTAGAAGCGCTCAGGTGGCCCTTAAAGGTACGGAATTTCCGGGCAGGTGACAAATTCATGCCCCTCGGCCTTAATGGATTTAAAAAGCTGAAGGATCTCTTCATCGAACAGCGGATTCCCAGCGGGGACAGGAAGAGGATCCCAATACTCGAGAGCAACGGTGATATAGCATGGGTATGTGGAATAAGAATCGACCACAGGTATCGGGTACGAGGAAATACGAGGAGAATTTTAAGATGTAATATTGAATAGGATGTGGTAAGTGATTATATGGTACATATCCTGTATCTCACAAGTGAGATATTTTTCCCTAATATATGGACAGGAGAACTAGTTGAATACCTTTTCTAAAAATCTCACGCTCTGGCTGGTCATCAGCCTGATGATGATTTTGCTGTTTCAGATCTTTAAGAAGGAGACAAGGCCCACTGGTCAATTAAGCTACAGTCAATTTCTCAATATGGTAGAGCAGGGAGATGTGAGCAATGTAACTATTCAGGGGGATAAGATCTCCTTCGCCACCAATCAGGGCCAATCATTTAAGACATTTGCCCCAAAGGATCTTGAGCTGATAAAGATCCTCCGTACGAAGGGCATAGAGATTACCGCCAAGCCCGATGAGGAAACTCCATGGTATATGACGATACTGGTATCCTGGTTTCCCATGCTTCTTTTGATAGGGGTCTGGATCTTTTTTATGCGCCAAATGCAGGTGGGGGGCGGCAAGGCGCTGTCCTTCGGTAAGAGCAGGGCCAGGCTGGTGAGTGATGAGCGAAATAAAGTCACCTTTGATGATGTGGCCGGCATAGAGGAGGCCAAGGAAGAGCTTCAGGAGGTCATCGAGTTTTTGAGGGATCCCAAGAAGTTCACGCGTCTAGGCGGTAGAATTCCCAAAGGCGTGCTTCTTGTGGGCGCCCCTGGCACGGGAAAAACCCTGCTTGCCAGGGCGATAGCAGGAGAGGCAGGGGTTCCTTTCTTGAGCATTAGTGGATCCGATTTTGTGGAGATGTTCGTAGGTGTTGGGGCCTCCAGGGTAAGGGATCTATTCGTGCAGGGTAAAAAACACGCGCCCTGTATCATATTTCTGGATGAGATCGATGCCGTGGGCAGACACAGGGGAGCGGGATTAGGCGGAGGTCATGACGAGCGGGAACAGACCCTCAATCAGCTTTTGGTAGAAATGGATGGATTCGAGTCCAATGAGGGGGTCATACTTATCTCTGCCACCAACAGGCCTGATGTGCTCGATCCCGCGCTCTTAAGGCCGGGGAGGTTTGACCGGCAGGTAGTGGTCCCCGTGCCCGATGTAAAGGGAAGAGAGGGCATACTGCAGGTACATACCAAAAAGACGCGGCTGGCAGATAATATTGATCTGTCAATCATCGCGAGGGGAACGCCGGGCTTTACCGGCGCAGACCTCGAGAATATGACCAATGAAGCCGCATTGCTCGCTGCCAGACGAAATAAGGACAAGATAGAGATGGATGACCTGGAGGACGCGAAGGATAAGGTTCTCATGGGTACAGAGAGAAAGAGCATGATCATTAGCGATGAGGAGAAGAGGACCACCGCTTACCATGAAGCGGGCCATACCTTGGTCGCCAAGCTCTTGCCCAATGCGGATCCCATTCATAAAGTGACCATCATCCCAAGGGGAAGGGCCCTCGGATTGACGCAGCAGCTTCCTCTCGACGACAAACATACCTACACCAAGGAATACCTTGTAGACAACATTCGCGTGCTTATGGGAGGTAGAATAGCTGAGGAAATCGCCTTAAACACTCAAACTACAGGAGCGAGTAACGATATAGAGCGAGCCACCGAAATAGCCAGGAAGATGATCTGTGAGTACGGCATGAGCGAGAAACTGGGGCCCTTGAGCTTTGGAAAAAAGGAGGAAGAGATATTCCTCGGTCGGGAGATCGCTCAACACAGGGACTACAGCGAGGAGACAGCGCGAAAAATAGACCTAGAAGTGAACCACCTTATATCCGATAACTACCAAAAGACACATAAAATGGTAAACGAAAACCTTACCGTCCTCCACAAACTGGCCAAGGCCTTATTGGAAAAAGAGACATTGGATGGCTCCGAGATTGAAAACATAGTAGGGAACAAGAGGAAAAAGAGAAAAACAGCCAAGACCAAGAAGAAGGTAGACGGTGATTCCACAGCCGCAAAACACTAAACTGCTGAAATGGTCGGGATACAGCCTTGAGCTTCACGCAAGAACTCTCGTGATGGGTGTCCTTAACGTTACCCCCGATTCATTTTACGATGGGGGAAAGCACCGCACATTGGATGATGCGGTGGCCCACGGCCTCAGAATGGTCGAGGAGGGTGCTGACATCATCGATGTGGGTGGTGAATCCACGAGGCCTTACTCGGACCCTCTGCCCATTGACGAAGAGCTCAAAAGGGTTATGCCGGTCATCGAGGCCCTTTCAAAGAAGATATCCCTTCCTATAAGCATAGATACCTACAAGAGCGAGGTCGCCGTGCGGGCGTTAGAGGCTGGCGCTGCAATGGTCAACGACATCAGCGGGTTGAGGTTTGATCCCGCCATCGGCACCGTGGTTGCGGCAAGGGGAGTGCCTATCGTGTTGATGCATATGAAGGGAGAGCCCAGAAATATGCAATTAAATCCCGTGTATGACGATCTGCTCGGCGAAATTGCGGACTTTTTGAGCAGGGCCGCTGAAAAGGCCGCCTCAATGGGAATCAAGAGGGACCTCGTAATCATCGACCCAGGTATTGGTTTCGGAAAATCCTTTGATGATAATCTCATGATACTACGAGAGCTAGGGAGATTCTCCTCCCTTGGGTACCCCCTTCTGGTGGGAACCTCCAATAAATCCTTTATAGGCCACGTGCTTGGCCTTCCGGTTGAATCTCGTGATACGGGGACTATGGCAACCATTGCCGCAGCGGTGATGAACGGGGCGCATATCATCAGGGCTCATAATGTGCGGGCTGCTAAGGAGACGGTAGCGATGATCGATGCCATAAAAGCCGGCAATTCTTCCCCCTTGGCATGAACAAATCCCCTCACCTTCCATAATGACTGTGCATCTGAAGCGAGAATGAGGTGTGTCATGTTGCTATGCATTGACGTGGGCAATACCAATACCGTGATTGGAATCTACAAGGATGAAAGGCTCCGCACACACTGGAGGATACGCACTGAACGTGATATGACCAGCGATGAGTTAGGCCTGCTTCTCAACAGCCTCTTTACCCCGGCAAGATTGGAGGTAAGCCGCATCACGAACGTCATCATATCCTGCGTGGTACCACCACTGCTCAGCGCCTACAGGGAGTTCTGTATGCTCGCCCTTAACCGGGAACCCCTGATTGTGAGTCCTGATATAGAGACTGGAATTGCCATCAAAACCGATAATCCAAAGGAGGTCGGCGCCGACAGGATCGTGAACGCAGTGGCTGCATATCATAAATACCGAACCGGTCTGGTTGTCGTGGATTTCGGTACAGCTACCACCTTTGATTACGTTTCTCCTGAGGGCGTGTACGAGGGCGGAGCAATCGCTCCGGGAATCATCATTTCCGCGGAGGCCCTTTTCTTGAAAGCATCAAAGCTGCCTCGGGTCGAGATCTTTGCCAAGCCGAAAAAGGTGGTGGCAAAGGAAACCATAGGAAGCATCAACTCCGGCCTCATCTATGGATACGCAGGTCTCGTTGACGGCATCGTGAACCGGATAAAGAGACAAGTGAACTCTGATCTCACCGTGGTTGCAACGGGTGGTCTGGCACCGCTCATAAAGTCAGAGGCCGTCACCATAGACCACGTAGAGGAATTTCTAACCCTGGAAGGGTTAAATATCTTGTTTAAGCTTAACTCTCAACAGTAAATAATGTAAAAAGCCTTTAGCAAAAAGCACTCGGAGATACATATATCTCTTGAAAAACTGCGCTCAATAGTGAGTCTCTTTGATCAATAACCCTGAAGCGACGTGACGGGGTCATGTGCTACCATGAACAGAGATACAGTACGGCATCTACAGGCTTTTTTTGACGAGTATGTTTCAGGCTTCTACTCGCAAGGAGAGGATCAAGAAAATGATTGGGCAATACGGCTAAAGGAGGATCATTCCCAGCGTGTAAGAGAAAATATCATATGGATCAGCCGACAGCTGCTCTTGCCCGAGCAGGATATACTGCTGGCCGGAGTTCTGGGCCTTTTTCACGATATCGGAAGGTTCTCTCAGTACATCACCTATAGAACATTCAGGGATGATCTGTCTGAAAATCATGCCGAGCTGGGGGTCAAAGAGCTTGCAGGCGCTCATGTCCTCAATGATGTGTCGATGGAGGAAAGGAGGATCATCGAAAAGGGTATCCTTTACCACAACCTTTATGCGTTGCCCGAGGGTGAAGATCCGCGTTGTCTGTTTTTTTGCAGATTGCTCCGCGATGCGGATAAGCTTGATATATGGAATGTGATTATACAGTATTACCATACGGAAAAGGACAATCATTCCAGGCCGGCTATCGAATTAGGCTTACCTGATACCCCTGGCTGCTCTCAAAGCATACTCCGTGACCTCTGCTCAGCTAAGAGCTCTTTATCGAGTGCGGTGAAAAACCTCAATGACTTTAAACTTCTTCAGATTGGTTGGCTGTATGACATAAACTTCCACCCCACATTCCAGGAGATTGATAAACGAAACTATTTAAAATCCATGGTATCCGTGCTCCCGGAAACTGAAGACATAAAGAAGGTGGCAGAAACCGCAGAACAGTATCTGGCCATGCATGTACAACCTAATCGATGAAACGTGAAATGAAAAAGAGGCCTCATTTTTATGGCTACTATTTACACCCTTGATAACCTCCCGAGAGATATCAAAAACCCGGTAGTTACCATAGGAACCTTTGATGGCGTGCACAAAGGGCACCAAGCGCTCTTTAAAAAGGTAATCGATAGGGCAGCTGCAATTGACGGAACGTCCTTTGTTATCACCTTTGAGCCACATCCCATAAAGGTGATGTCTCCTCAGAAATTACGGCCACTTATCACCGTGTTGGAACAGAAAAAGGAGCTCGTAGCCGAGTTTGGCATCGATATGCTGCTCTTACTGGAGTTCACCGTGGAATTCGCTGCGATCTCCGCTAGGGAATTCGTCAAGGATATCTTAATCGATCGCCTGGGGATGAAGGAGATAGTAGTTGGCTACGATTATGCCTTTGGTCATAACCGAGAGGGAAACCTGGAGCTCTTGAGGAAAATGGGAGAACAGTTCCATTTTGCCGTGCATCGCATAGGCCCGATCTATGAAGGAGAGACCTTGGTGTCGAGCACCTCCATTCGCAACCTGATCATTGAGGGAAAGGTATCGGAGGTCAATCAATTACTCGGTAGGTACTACCAGATTAGAGGCGAGGTCATAGGGGGCAGAAACAGGGGCGGTCCCCTCTTGGGTTATGCCACCGCTAACCTACGATTGGCCGACGGGCTCATTCCCAAGGAGGGCGTGTATATCGTTACGGTGAATCGCGCTGGTACGCTCTATCAAGGCTTGACGAACATAGGCTATAATCCCACATTCAAGGATACCGGCTTGTCGATTGAAACGCACATCCTCGGCCTCTCGGAGAATATCCTTTCCGAGAAGATCAAGTTAAATTTCCTGGCTCGTTTGAGGGATGAGATTGCCTTTGGCAGCCCCGAGGAGCTGTCTCGGCAGATATCCAAAGACATCGAAAGAGCAAAGGCATTCTTTAGAAAATGAACTGGAAATTTTGGATCGGCATTGTTATCAGCGCATTATTCACCTACCTCGCCTTTCATAATGTGGATCTGCAGCTCCTCTATCAATCCATTGCATCAACCAGCATACCCCTCATTATCCCGGTAGTCATCCTCACCTTCGTCCTCTATGTCATACGGGCATTGAGATGGTTTCACCTCCTTGAGCCCGTAAAAAAAATCGGTTTTGGCAGCCTCTTCTCCTCCACCGTTATTGGCTTTGCCGCAAACTGCGTGCTTCCAGCGAGGCTCGGGGAATTCATTCGAGCCAACTATATAGGGCGTATGGAGCATATAAGCAAGAGTTCCTCTTTCGGCACTATCGTGATGGAGCGGCTCTTCGATACCTTCAGCATCCTCTTGCTCTTCTCCTTTGTCATGCTCTTTATCGATTTTCCCAGGGAGTGGGCCTCAGAAGGAAGGGCCCTCAGAACAGGAGGGCTGATCCTATTTTTGCTTTTCTTGGTGTCGATTGTCCTCATCGTCGTGTTAAGGGGAAAGACCACAGCCTTCCTCAGGATTGCCGAGAAGGTGCTGTTTTTTCTACCGGAGAAACCGAGGCACAGGCTCGTGGAAATGCTGGATGGTTTCAGCAGGGGACTTGTCCTGGTAAAAGGCCGATCCAAGCTCATCGCTGTGATCGTTTACTCCCTTGTGCTTTGGGGCCTGTACGTGGTGCAAATCTATGTCCTCGGACTTTCCATGGGCCTATCCCTGCCCTTTATGGCCCCATTTTTTATCCTCGTGCTCCTGTGCTTCAGCGTCATCATACCGTCAGCTCCGGGATATATCGGCACATTCCACGTGGCATGTCAGTATGGATTAATCTTCTATGGCTTCAGTCGTGGAACAGCGCTCTCAATGGCAATCATCCTTCATGCTGTGGGATTTATCCCCACCGTTCTCCTGGGCTTGCTCGTATTTTCCCTGCACCATATCCCTCTTCGCTCAATCAGTGAGGAAAAACTAGTCCTGTCCGGAGAAGACCTTGATGGATAGACACAGGACTAGCCGTATTCATAGACAAAGATCTTAACATTTATCCGCCAGACTTACGGCGGATTAATGTCAAGCCTGCCCTGGCGCGACGAAACAGGAACATTATAATGTTTTTGAGGATTACGGTATTAATAGAAATAAGCCCACTTTTTCAAAGCTAGGTCTGGGCCAGGGTTTTGAAGTCGGGATAGAGCTGGGGCGCACGCAGCTTTAGGTGGAGAGTTTCCGACACGCACCCTTTCGGTATGTGCGGCGGGTACCTAGTTCCCCCATGACCCATGTTTCCCCAGGCCCCCCGTTTCATCCCGGACAGTCGGCT
>QMLW01000072.1 GCA_003646935.1 Deltaproteobacteria bacterium | reverse complement strand
TTGCGATATCCGAGTGTCGGCGTGCGGCAAGACAACGGATACTAGAGGCCCCACTCCTTTTGCGAACAGCCTCCTGAAAGCCCCCGCCGACAGAAACGAGATCATAGAGGAAGCGAAACACATCAAGTAAGTTGGACTTCCCCGATGCATTTGGGCCGATGAGGAACCCGCGCCTTTGAAGATCCACATCGACTTCAGCAAAGTTACGCCAATTCTCCAAGCGGATATGGGTGAACCTAAACATCTTGCTCTTTGCTTTTACCATCCTCTTCGTGCTCCCTCACAACATGATGTTTTGATTACGCATTTCCCTATCTTGGTTGGCCTAATCCATTTCTTTCGTCCTGACGATGAAACAGCTTTCCAGCAACACATGGTGAATTATCATCTTTTCTGCTAAGATTCATTATATTGGTCTCTGATCATTTCCTGTAAGGAATTTTCAACCTCTTAAGAAGCCATCTTCGACCTCCTTCTTTATATCTATAGGAAATAGTTCATTGAGCTTATTCTGTTCAGATAAAGAATATCGCGGTTTGGATTATAAGTAATTCTCATGGGGCTCATTCTTATCAATCTTCCGGATCTAAAACAGGATAGTTACGTATGGAGGCCACAGTCTCTTTGAATTTCCTATCAGATACGACAAACATATCGAGGCCTTTATCCCTGTTGAGCTTATCAGCGAATGAAACCTGGAAGGCATCGAGTGTTCTCAAATGGAGGAATAATTGGTCTTTTAGGAAAAGTTTGAGGGTATCCTTGAATATTCTTCTGTCAAAGGCGACAATTCTCATGCGGTTTCTTCTCACATCTCGAAAACAGGCGGCCCTGGCAAGACTTACATCCTCTGAAAGGAGCTCCTTGTCTCTGGCCTTCCTATGGAGCGCTGAAAGGAGTTCTACGATGGAAAGCTGGCTAATCCATAAATCTTTTTCCTTCTGAAACAGGTCATCAATCGTTTCGCTTCCCTTCTCTCTGGCATACCTCTTAATTAGGGCACTCGTGTCAATGAAGACTATCACCTGGATTCTCTCTCTTCTGCTATAGCTTGAGACAAGGGGGTCTTCAGTTTTGATAATCGTTCCCTGCACGCCTTTAAAAGATCTTCATCCCTTAAACCCTTATGGTCTTCAGAGCTTAATTCAGAAAGAAAATCCGCTCGTACATCCAGGTAATCCTCGAGGGCTTCGGTGATCAGTGCACTCAAAGGGATGCCTTCTTCCTCTGCCGCCATAGCGGCCTTTCTAAGAAGGGCCTTTTTGGATGGTGGAACTTTCAGGGTGATCCGCCCTTCATTTAAGCTTCGCTCAGTTACCCTTCTCACAATATCTCCTCTACAATAAATAGACGTCTAATAGACTACATCTTTCTGAATAGCTTGTCAACAGGCCTTGAGTGATTTTTGATTTCCTTTGAGCGGATACGGAGGCTACGAAGGGATATCAAAGGTTATGACGCTTAACGAGAAACTCGATCGTGTTTTCCACCTCCCGGCGCGCTTTATCCTTTTGAAGGCCGGTAACGGTGTAGGGCCGATCGTGCAGGCTGCTCACCTCCATCTCAGGGCCGAACATCATTCCTCCGACCAGGCCCGCGAACTCATCGGCTGGCTCAATATCGTTTAGTATAGCCCAGGCAAGCGTCCAGCAGCGGGCCGTCCGGTAGATATCGTACCCGCCTCCGCCGGTGGCGAGGATTTTCCCGCATAATGCCTTCAGGTTCCGAACTACCTCGGTGTAGGAGTTATTGGTGAGCATGAGGTCGGTGAGCGGATCTGATACCATGGTATCCGCGCCTAGCTCGGCAACCAGGATATCAGGCCTAAATCCCTTGATGAGGGGGATGACAACCCTGTGAAAGGCCTCGAGGTACAGCTCATCATCAGTCATGGGGGGCAGGGGTATATTTATGGTGAATCCTCGGCCCTTTGCCTCGCCCGATTCCTCCAGGCCGCCGCTGTACGGATAGAGGAATGTACCGGATTCGTGCATGGAGATAACCTGCACCCTGTCCTCCGCGTAGAACGCTTCTTGAACCCCGTTTCCATGGTGGGCATCAATATCCAGATAGGTAACCCTTACATCATGGGCGAGGGCCTCTCCAATAGCGATGGCGAGGTCATTGATGTAGCAGAATCCCTCTGCCTGAGAGCGACGGGCGTGATGAAACCCTCCCAACGGATTGAAGGTGACATCGGCGCTCCCGTCCAACAACGAGGTCATCCCCTTCCAGGTTGCGCCGGCACATCTCGCCGACCACTCATAGATCCCCTTCAACGGTGGATTGTCCTCCGTACCGATACCGAACTGAAGCATGTCCTGAAACAGCTCGCCCTTACTGATCCTCTCCAGGACATCGAGGTATTCCTCGCTGTGGGCCAGAAGCAGCTTTTCCCGCTCCAGTGCCGGTGGGGATTGAACGCTTATGTGGGGATGATTCAATACCCCGTAGCGATTACAGAGCTCATAGGCCTTCTGGGCTCGCTCGGGTTTAAAGGGGTGGTCTGGCCCGAAATCATACTGGGCCAATTCGTGTGAATAGTAAAAGACTGAATGCAACGAAGCTTCCCTCTACGGTTTTTGGGGAGGATCCCCAAGGGCGCCGCGAATCAACTCCTTTAGCTTGCCTGGATCAATGGGTTTGGTGAGATAGAGATCACATCCGGCCTCCTCGCCAATCTCGAGATCCCTGGGATCGGTCTTTGCGGTAAGCATGACTATCTTTACCCTGCTTCGCTCATCATCCCACGCGCGTATCTGCCTGCACACCTCGAAACCGGTCATCTTGGGCATGACCACATCGAGAACCACGAGATCGAAGCGTTGCCTCTCCATGGCCTCCAGTGCCTCCCGCCCTCGAGTTGCGGTCGTAACCTCATACCCATCAGCAACAAGGAGTTCCCGTAGCGCATCGAGCACTAAGATGTCGTCATCCGCCACCAAGATCTTATGCGGCATGCTTTCCTCCCGGCTCAAGAGTTTCGGCCTCTCTCTTGCCTTTTTCCAGATAAACGGGAAGGCTCACGATAAATTCAGTGCCCTTATGCAAGGCGCTCTTCACCTCAATTTTCCCCTGATGGTCCTCTATGATGCGGTAGCAGATGGAAAGCCCGAGCCCTACTCCCTTGTCGGAGTCCTTCGTGGTGAAAAAGGGATTAAAGATCTGCTCAATCTGCTCCTCGGTCATGCCAGTGCCGGTGTCTTCTACGCTGATTTTCACCTTTCGCCCTTTCTGGTTGTGGTGCGTTTGAATGGTCAATACCTTTTCCTCTTTACCCTCCATGGCATCCCGAGCGTTTGAGATAAGGTTAAGCAAGACCTGCTCAACCTGATTTTTGTCTCCCAACACCTTGGGCAAGCCCTTGCCTAAAGTGAGTTCAACCTCTATACCCTCATTCAGCAGTTGCTGGTGGGCGATTGCCATAACCGACCGGACCGCGTCGTTGATATCCATGTCGGTAAATTCAACTTCCGCACGCCTGGAGAACTCCCTGAGCTGCTTTACGATATCCTGGATCCTCCTGTTGCACTCCTTGATGAGCACGACCCGCTTTTTCAGCTCCGGATGGTCATCCAGCTCTTCCTCCAAAAGGTGGAGAAAGGTATCGGATGCCATGAGGGGGTTATTGATCTCATGGGCCACGCCCGTTACCAAGTCACCGAGCGCCCGTATCTTCACTGCCTGGATCAACTCCGCCTGGGTAGCGGAGAGCTTCTCGGAGAGCTTTTTTCTGGCGGTAATATCCTGAAACACCCCCATCGTTCCCACAATCTCGCCATAGTCATCGTACAGGAGTGTATCAGAGGTCCGAATGGGGATAATCTTGTCGCCGATCTTCATATCGAATTCGTAATCCCGGATGCGCCCGAACTCCCGAAGCTTATTCATGATCTGACGGGCCTGATCAATGCCGTCTTTATAGTAGACGGATATGTGTTTGCCGATAATCTGGTGGCTTCGTTTGCCGATGAGCTCGCGGAATGCGCGGTTCACATAGGTTATGTACCCCTTGTGGTCGGTAGTGACCACCGCATCGATGGAGCTTTCGAGGATGTTCTCGAGGAAATTCTTAGAGCTTTTGAGCTCCTGCTCCAGCCTGAAGAGATTCGGCATATCCTGGGTAATCTCAAGGATGCCATGAGCTTCGCCGTTAGAATCGTTGAGGGGCGTGGCGGTGGATATTGCGGGAAAGAGGCGCCCGCTCTTATGCTGGCGGAGCATTCTCTCTTCCGCCCAGCCCACGTTCTTCACCCTCTCAACGATATATGCGAAGAGATGGGAGTTTTGGTCCTCCTTTGAAAAGGTAAGCTCTGGCAGGCTCTTGTCCTTGGCCTCCTCGGCGCTGTACCCGAACAGATTGGCCGCCCCCTTGTTGAATTCGAGGATCTTACCATCAAGATCCGTAACCACAATCCCGGTACGGGATGCGGAATCGAGGATGATATCCATCAATGTAGGGGTAGCCATAAGGTCGTCTCTCTCCGAGTGGCTTTAGGGCGAACATTGACTCATATTGTGCCCCCGGAGGAAAGAAAGGTCAAATCGAAAATAGGTGGCTATACAACCCTATCAGCCACGAGCTTGTCGACCACGCTTGGATCTGCCAGGGTGGTTGTATCCCCCAGATCATCGATATCCCCGGATGCAATCCTCTTGAGGATTCGACGCATGATCTTTCCGCTCCTCGTCTTGGGCAGGGCGTCCGCCCACTGAAGCTTTTCCGGTGTCGCTATGGGGCCTATCTCGGCTCTCACGTGCTGTACCAGCTCTTTCTTGAGCTCATCGGACTTGTCCACTCCGCTGTTCAAGGTGACGAAGGCATAGATGGAGGTTCCCTTTATCTCATGGGGATACCCCACCACAGCGGCCTCAGCTACCTTGGCATGGGAAACGAGGGCGCTTTCGATCTCAGCGGTGCCCATCCTGTGTCCCGATACGTTGATTACGTCATCGATTCGACCGGTAATCCAGTAATACCCGTCCTCATCCCTTCGCGCACCATCTCCCGCGGTGTATTTTCCGGGGAATTGCATGAAGTAGGTCTCCCTGAACCGTTGGGGGTCACCATACACCCTTCTCATCAATCCCGGCCACGGACGATTTATACATAGGGCACCGGAAGCCGGCCCTTCAAGCTCGTTGCCGTCATCATCGACGATGCTGGGCTCTATCCCGAAAAACGGGAGGGTAGCAGAGCCGGGCTTAATCGGTACTGCTCCTGGAAGGGGCGTGATCAGTATTCCCCCCGTTTCGGTCTGCCACCACGTATCCACGATGGGGCAACGTCCCTTTCCCACGGTATTGTAGTACCACATCCATGCCTCTGGATTGATGGGTTCCCCCACAGTTCCGAGGAGTTTGAGAGAGCTGAGGTCGTGCTTGGTTACATACTCATCCCCCTCTTTTGCGATGGCCCTAATCGCCGTAGGCGCGGTATAGAAGAGGTCGACCTTGTACTTTTCAACCACATCCCAGAACCTTCCGGCATCTGGATACGTGGGCACTCCCTCAAAGACGATAGTGGTTGCGCCGTTAGAGAGCGGTCCGTATACGATATAGGAATGACCGGTTACCCAGCCGATGTCCGCGGTACACCAAAAGATATCGTCTTCATGATAGTCGAAGATGAGCTTGTGGGTCACCGCGACGAACACGAGGTATCCGGCGGTGGTATGCAGCACCCCCTTGGGCTTTCCCGTTGACCCGGAGGTGTAGAGGATAAAGAGAGTATCTTCCGCGTCCATCTCCTCTGGCGGGCAATTGGCGTCCACCTTAGCCATCTCTTCATGGTACCAAGTATCTATCGCGTCATTCCAATTCACCTCTACGTTGGCCCTTTTCACCACGATATTCGTCTCCACGGTCGGACACTGCTTGAGCGCCTCATCGGCATTCTGTTTAGTGGGTACGGCTTTAGCCCCTCTGAATGTCCCGTCACATGAGATTAAAAGCCTTGCCTCGCAGTCTTGCACCCTGTCCCGTAGTGAATCCGCGGAGAACCCACCGAAGACTACGCTGTGAATAGCGCCAATTCGGGTACATGCCAACATGGAAATGGCGAGCTCAGGGATCATTGGCAGGTAGATGGATACCCGGTCTCCCTTTTGTATGCCCTTTGCCTTTAAGACATTGGCGAACTTGCACACCTCTTGGTGGAGCTCTTTATACGTATAGGTCCTGCTGTCTGAGGGATCGTTTCCCTCGAAGATAACGGCCACCTTATCGCCCCGCTTCTCAAGGTGTCGGTCAAGGCAGTTGTAGGAGACATTGAGCTTTCCGTTTATGAACCATTGGTGATCAGGTGATTTGTCCCAATCCCACTCACAGACCTTATCCCATTTCTTGAACCAGGTGACATACTCCTCTGCGATCTCGCCCCAAAACCCCTCAGGATCATCGATGGAGCGCTGCCACATCTGTTTGTACTGCTCCATGCTGTTTATGTACGCCCTGTTTTTCCATTCCTCTGTCACGGGGAAAACGTTTCCTTCTGTAAAGACATCGTTTCCCATACATCTCCTCCTTTCCTAGATTCCTTTATATGTGCGTATCATTCCTTTGTTATGGTGAGCATCATCTCCAGACAATCATCCGTGGATCCGATGCGTTTAAATCCCACCTTACGATAGAGGGCGATTGCGATGTGGTTTTTTCTCTCAACGCTCAGCCAAATAGTGGAGAGCTTTTCCTGGTGTGCCCAATCTATCACGTAATAGCTTATTGCCGTGCCAATACCTTGTCTCTGAAAGTCCTGATGAATAAAGATAAAGTACTCGGCCCAATTCACTGGTATGGCAAAGAGGCTCGCATGCCCAATAACGGTATCCTCAAACAGGGCCAGGAGATTCGTCCCGTTATTAATCGTGCCCTGAAGCCATTGATGCCTTTTTTCGTTATCGATTGGGGGAAGACCCTGCACGGAACCGAGGGGTTTATAGTTATCATACATCTGGAGCGCTAGCGTGAACCACTTCTCCTCATAGGGTATAATGGTAATGAGATCACCCCTCTTGCTTTCGAATACCCGTGTGGAGGTAAAATGTCTCATCCCTCTACCATATCTCAGCGCTCCTCCTGAGATCAAGCCACCTTCTCTGCTCCTTGGTGAGCGGCCCGATCTGCTCCTCGATCCACGTGATATCCCCGGTAAGAAGCGCGAGCTTCTCGGGGCCGGTGAGCTCGTAGGAGTCCAGGGCATCGACGGCCTGCTCTATGAGATCGGCGAAGAACTCCTTATCGGTGGCTGCACGCTCAAGTACCTTGATGAGCACGTCTTTGTGTACGATGGCCTGCTCCTCGGGCTCCTGGGTGGTGGCGGCCTCCATGGCTGAGCGCACGGCCTTGAGCAGTTGATCAGGGGTGAAGGGCTTCTCCAGGTAGTCCGCTGCACCCAGCTTCATGGCCTGGACCGCAGAGCGCACCGTGGCGTAGCCCGTTATGATCACCACGGGCAGCGAGGGCTTGGCGCGCTTGACATCCCTCAGCACCCGCATTCCCCCGATATCGGGCATGCGGATGTCGGTGAGCACTATTTCGTACTTGCCCTCAAGGGCCTTGGCGAGTCCCTCCCTGCCGCTCAGCGAGGTATCCACCTCATAGGCATCCTCGGTCAGGATCCTACTCACACTGTCGAGCACGATCTGCTCGTCGTCTATCACGAGGGCGTGTTTGGTGTTCATAGTCTGCCTCCTTTTTCAAGATGATAACAGGTATATACTACTACATGAAGATGCTGCCTCATGGTAAAGCTTCAATCCACCCGTGGCGGACAAGCCTGCCAGAAGCAAGGGTTCGATACGTCTGAGGCGCATAAATTCACCGCCCTTTGGGGCGTTAAAATAGATTCCTGTTGATACCCCGTAGCTTGCTGCGGTGTAGTTCAATCCTTACCCCACATAGGTCACGGTGAACCCTGCTCCCGTGAGCTCCTTGACGATGGGATCGGCG
>QMLW01000071.1 GCA_003646935.1 Deltaproteobacteria bacterium | reverse complement strand
GTTCTATTTTCATGTGTTTTCCAATATGGACTGGTTCTGTCTTTTAACCTTTGAACCTCTGAACCCTGAACGTTGAACCTTTAAACCTTACACAACCTTCTCCACCCTCCAATCCTCTATCTCCACGGCAAGGGATCTCTGGAGCAACTCTATCGAGACGACCACCTTATCCGACTTGCCCTTGTGTTTCATATAGTATCCGGTCAGGCCCTTGAGGGCTCCTTCCATAATCATTATCTTATCACCCTGCTTGATATATGCCTGGTTGCTGACCGTTCTATCGGTTCCGTCTAATATCCGGAGGGACTCTATCTCCTCGTCCTTGACCGGAACCGGCTTTCCCTTAATGCCGATTACCCTCACCACGCCGTAAGTCTTGATTATGTCCCAATATTGGTAGGGATTCATGTCCGTGTGCACGAATAGGTAGCCAGGCAGAAGCGGCACCAATATCCTCTTCCTCCGATCTTTTCGCCGGCTCATGACCTGCATCCTGGGCAAAAAGGTCTCGATCATCTTTTTTGTAAGCCCATGGAAGACCACATCCTCATGCCGGCTCCGGGCATGGACGGCATACCACTGTCGGTGATTTCCCCCGGTATCGTGATTTGTGCTGCTCATCTCCTTGAGCGGTTGGCCGTGCGAATTTTCATGGAACTCGGTTCGGAAAACACGCTACTGAAACTCCTTCTTCACCATAAGATACCACCCGTTAAGCCTCACGATGTGCCGAAATATGGACAGGCATACGGATGACATAAACGCATATGCCAGATCTGATTTCGTTTGCATGAGACGGTCAAATCGTTCCTTTGACATAAAGGCAAGCTCGCAGTCGGTAATGGGAACAACGCTCGCCGATCTGGGTTTATCATCGATGAGGGCCATCTCCCCGAAAATGTGGTCTTTCCCCAAATCCCCCAGCACGATCTCCCTTAGATATTGTAAAACAAGCTCATATCGCCGAAGATTTCCCCGGCGCCGAGTGAGGCCAGCATGATGCCATCGACCATAGCCGCCACTTCTCCCTCTTTGATGTAATACATCTCGGTGCCCAGGCTATTCTGTTCGAAGACGATATCGCCCTTATTGAATGTCTCAGTCCTGTAGAATATCTGATTGAGGTTCTGTTGGTTTATCCTCCCGAATAAGCCACCGCTGAGGTTCTGATAAATCAGATCTACCCTGCTCCTGTCTATGAGGCCGGATTCCATGTGAATAGGTGCTAGGAGATCATCGATATACTCCATCAGTTCGGTCCTGAATTCCTTGGGCATCTTCATGTACTCGAGAGAGGACCTTCTGGCCTTATCAAGCGATGGATAGCTCCTTGTTTGTATCCTGCGATAGAGCAGGTATTCCCTGAGAGCGTCAAGGCCCTCCAACCCGCCTAGGGTCTTTGAGCCTCTCGATTTGATCGAGGGGCGTCTTGTTGGTCAAAAAACGCGTCTTGTAGCCCTGGGCGAAGTGAAGAAGGCAGGTGTCGAGATCCTCCTTCTCATACGCCATTATCCAATCTGAGGGTATCCCCACGTATCAAACAGTCCCTTGTTCAGCGATTCTAGTACGTATCTTCTCTCTCGATTTCACTTGATAATATGGGCGAACCTCTTCCAGTGAGGCCAGGACCAATAAATAATCATGGCCTTGCCTTTTACTGACTCCATTGGCACAAATCCCCAGTACCTGCTGTCATAGCTGTGATCCCTGTTGTCCCCCATGACAAAGAGGCTGTCATCGGGTACAATGATGGGGCCCAAGTTCCGGTTTCCATTTTCGTTCGCCTCGTATACACCATGGGGATCATCATAGGGCTTTCCATTGATATAGATCCTGTTATTCACAATCCGTATCTCATCTCCGGGAAGGCCTATGGCTCTCTTTATGAAGTCCTTCTTCCTGTCCAAGGGATAGATAAAAACGATTATGTCCCCTCTCTTCGGCTCGCTGATAGGTATTATGGTTTTATTGACAAACGGCACTTTTATGCCATAGATAAACTTATTCACCAGGATATGATCGCCGATCAGCAGCGTGGGCTCCATTGATCCCGAAGGGATCTTGAAGGCCTGGACCACGAATGCCCTTATAAAGAGCGCCAGCAAGATGGCTATTGCTGCTGCTTCTAGATACTCCCTCAGGAGGCCCTTTTTTCGTGCTTTCTTTTCCTTCTTATGCTTTTCACTCTCTCTTGCCAAATACAATCCCTTTCTAGATATCCCATCTGAGTCAAAGAATGTAATGTAAGTATTGCTTTTTTGTAAAGCAATTTTCCGTAGCGAGCAGGCCCTTTTTCCATCATCCCTGAGAATGACAATACATTTCAGTAAATTACCCCTTATGACTACCATGGATACCACATGTTGTATATATATTTTAAATTACCACTATATATCTATAAATTGTGGTAATTTTACTTAATTTATTAAAAATACTTGACAAATTAACCTATATATGTATCAATATGAAAGACTTTTCTTATTTTTTGATTAAATTTTATCCCTGGAGGTACCGATGGCAGTTGGAAACACGGTGAAAAAAATAAGAGAAGAGCAGCTACTGAGCAAGGCTGAATTGGCCAGAAAGGCAGGCGTATCTCCCCTCACGATAGATAGAATTGAAAAGGGTAAGGACTGCCGGATGGAGACAAAGAGGAAGATTATTCTGGCGCTCGGTTATAAATTAACTGAGAAAGATAAGATCTTTGTGAACGATCGATAAGTAGCGGGAAACCCAAATGCCTGTATCAAAGAAAAACCAGCTCGTGGGTATCGATATTGGATCCCATTCCATCAAGGTTGCTGAAATTGAGGAAGGCAAGCAGGGAATGGCCTTGAAGAATTTCGGAATGATTGAGATCCCCTCAGAGGCCATCGTGGAGGGATCCATTAAGGAAATGGAAATCGTATCCTCTGCCCTGAAGAACCTCCTGAAAAATTTGAGAATAAAGAATAAGAACTTAGCAACCTCGATATCTGGCTACTCGGTTATCGTCAAAAAGATAACCATTCCCCAAAAGGGCGAAGAGGATTTAGAGGAAAGCATACAGAACGAAGCGGAGCAGTATATCCCTTTCGATATCAACGATGTAAATCTGGATTTTCAAATACTTACATCGGAAATAAAAGAAGAGGAGGAAGAGGAGGAGAGAGAGAGCAAGGAAGAGCTCATGGATGTTCTCCTTGTGGCGGCGAAAAAGGACATCGTTGAGGAATATATCAGCCTCTTTCACTTAAGCGAGCTTTCTCCCATTGTGTTGGATATCGATGCCTTTGCCCTGCAAAACGCCTACGAGATCAGCAATGCAGAGCAAACCGGCTGCCACGCCCTTGTACATATCGGCGCACAACAGCTCACGATTAATGTGGTGCAAGAAGGCGTTTCCATTTTCACCAGGGACTCATCCTATGGGGGTGCTCAAATCACCAGTGAAATACAAAATAAATTCGAGACCTCCTATGAAGAGGCGGAAAAGATTAAATTAGGCGCTACACCGGTTGAGCTGGATAAAAAGGCAGTACTAGAGGATATATTCTCATCGACAGTTACGAGATGGGTTCAAGAGATAAAGAGGGCCCTTGACTTTGTGGCAACCACGTTTGTTGACATAAAGGTCGATGATATTTTGTTGAGCGGCGGATCGTCATTGATTCCGGGATTCAGCAAATACCTCGGCATGGAAACGGGCCTGAAGATAGACACGCTCAATCCATTCGCTAACCTTGAGATAAAGGAAAAGCTCTTTGATGCGGCCTACTTAAATTATTGTGCTCCCATTGCGGCTATCTCTGTGGGGCTCGCATTGCGATCCATAGGTGACAGATGATCAAAATTAATCTCTTCCCATTCAGGGCTGCCAGGATTAAGGAAAACATACGAAGGCAGGTCACCATCTACGCGCTGTCCACCGTATTCCTCATCCTGGCCTTGAGCTATTTCACCCTTGACTTCAGTAAAAAGGTAGGCGTCCTGAGGGCCGAGCAGGACGAAAAACAGCGTAAGCTGGCCTCCTTTAAAAAGACCACTGCCAAGATGAAGCAGTTGCAGAGAACCATAGCCGATGTTGAGCTGAAATTAAATACGATCCGAGAGCTGGAGAAGGGCAAAACCGGCCCCGTGAAGCTCTTGGATGATATCGCCACGAGCATACCCAGGGAGAAACTGTGGCTCGTTTCCCTGAAGGAGAGCAAGGGCACGCTCACCCTTTCGGGGACGGCGATGGATAACGAAACGGTCGCCGATTTCATGAACAGATTGGAGAGCACGGAGAGCATAAAATCCGTTGAATTGGTGAAAACACAACAAAAAGAGATTAAAACCCTTAAACTCAATCTCAAGGACTTCTCCCTAAACTGTAAGACATACGCATATAAGGAACCTCCGCCTCCTCCTACTACCAAGAAGAGGAGGAGGAAATAGGGATCATGGCGCTCGATCTGAGTCCATATTTCGATAAGATAGCCGGCTTGAAGATGATCCACAGGATCATCATATTCGTGGGCACGGTCGTTGTGCTCGTAGCTGCCTTCGTCTTTCTCGTGTACCTTCCCAAAACGGATGAAATAAAAAACCTCAAGGCCGATATTGAACAATTGGAAGCTCAGATAAGGCTGGCCGCAATCAGGACAAAAAACCTGAAAAAACTCGAGAGCGATCTGGCCGGTATCGAGGAAGACCTGAAATTTGCCCTCAGGCTGCTCCCTACATCAAGTGAAATTCCCAGCCTGCTCAAGAATATCACCAAACTGGGCAATGAATCTAATCTGGACTTCCTCCTGTTTAGCCCCCTTAAAGAGATCCCAAAGGAATTGTACGTGGAAATACCGGTGAGCGTGGAGGTAAGGGGCAATTATCACGATGTGGCACAATTTTTCGACAAGGTGGGGAAACTGGACAGAATCGTGAATGTCGTGGACATCACCATGATCCCCGTGAAGGAATTCGAAACAAACCTCAGAACCGTGTGCAAAACGGTCACCTACAGGTTCAAGGAGGAAAAGGCGAAGGGTGCGACAAAAAAAAAGAAATAGCATTGCAGCATGCGTTTTTGCTATCCTCATGGGGCTCGCTTTTCCCTCAGGGCTGACTGTTGCTCAATCCACCCAAGAGACAAACGTGAATGTCGGCAAGGAAAAACCCACGATACCCCAAAAGACGGCTGCTGAGGGAATAGCAAAGGAGGAAACGGCTGAGGGAGAGGCCGCTGAGGAGAAAGAAGGTGAGGGATACTCTTACGATCCCACCAATAAGGTAGACCCCTTTAAGTCCTTTATTGTCGTGAGAAAGGAGCTAGAGGAGGAAAGGGAAAAAGAGGAGCCCAGAACCTACCTCGAAACCCTTGACCTCTCGCAGTTGACCATCACTGCAATCGTAATAGGCAAGAACAATAGATGGGCCCTCGTAAAGGACTCAAAGGGTGAAGGGCATGTGATCAGGGTAGGAACTCCTATAGGAAGAAAAAGGGGGCAGGTGGTAAAGATTTTGCAGAAAGAAGTCATAGTGAGGGAATACGATACGGATTATCGAGGCAACGAGGTAGTTACCGATATTTCCTTGAAGCTCCCGGTGGCAGACTAACCATAGGAATTGACAATTTTCAATTGAAAATTTTCAATTGAAAAGGAGACTTTGTATGTTGACTACCATAAAATCGAGAAGGGCTTATGCCTGTATCCTGCTGCTGACATTCGGCTTGTTCTGTGTTTTCTTTGGATGCGCGCAGGCCCCACCAAAAGAAGCCGAGGTGGTTGAGGAGAAGCCTGCTGAGGTCCAAGCGATACGTGTGCTCACCGAGCCATCCGAGGATAAGTCCATTATTGAGATCACCAGCACAAGACCAGTCCCCTACGCCGCATTCAAGCTGGTGCAGCCCCTTCGAATCGTGGTGGGCATCACAGCTGCTCCTTCCGAGGGATTGACCATACCGACTGTACCCGACGAGAAATTCATCAAGGACATCCGCTTTGAACAAACGGAAAAAGAACCGGTTTCCACCCGCGTTATCGCCACCCTATCACAAGATGCAGAATATACGGTAGAGGACCAGGAGGGGATCATAAGGATGGCACTATTTCCGAAGGAGCCCTTGGAGGAAAAGCCCGCCCCTGTTGCGGCCACGAAAGAGGAGGCGCTAGGGGCAAAGGAACCCCGGGTGTTCTTCCTGCCCGGTAAGGCGAACTTAAACCAGGTGCTCGGGGTGGACTTCTTTATGCTCCCCCACGGCAGGTCAAGGATTACGGTAACCACGAGCAAAAAGGCGGAATACAACCTGAGGCCCAAGGACTCCCTCACCTTGCTCCTTGAGATAAAGAACGCCACCATCCGACCCGAGCTTACCCGATACATCGACTCCTCGCACTTTAAAGGTATTGTGGAAAAGATTACACCTGTTAAAAAAACTGCACAACAGGAGGTTGATCTTGAGATTAACCTCAAGGAGATGGCCCCCTACCACCTGATGCAGGTTGAAAAAGAGATACGGATTGATTTCAATAAAACAACGGTCCAGCCCCCTGCCAAAAAGATAACACAGGCGACATATGCAAAGACCCTGGTACCATCGGAAAAAGCGCCTCCCGAGAAGCCCGGTGAGCCAGTAACACCAGCGGTAACCCCAATCCCTCCGAAGGAAAAACCCAAAGAGGTCGCCAGGCTAACGTTGGAATTCTCCAATGCGGACATCCGCAACATCCTGAAGCTGATCGGGGAGGTGAGCCAGTTGAACATCGTGTGGGGGCCTGAGGTGAAGGGCACCGTTTCTATGCGGCTCAAGGATGTACCCTGGGATCAGGCCCTGGACATTGTGCTCGAGACCAGTGACCTCGGGATGAGAAAGGAAGACAATGTCATCTGGGTCACCACGCGGGACAAGATACTGAAGCTCAAGAAAGAGGAGGAAGAAAGGCAAAAGGCCAAAGAGGATCGGCTTAAGCAACTCAAGGAACAACAAAAGGCGGAAAAAGCAGAGGAGCCCCTGGTAACCGGCTATATCACGGTGAACTATGCGGTGGTAGAGGATATCAAAAAGCTTATAGAGGAAAACGTGAAGGGACCGCGGGGCAAGATATCGGTGGATACGGCAAACAAGACCATCATCTTTACCGATATAGCCGCCAATGTGAAGAAGGCAAAGGAGTTGAAGGAGAGGCAGGACAAGCCCACCAAACAGGTAATGATCGAGGCCAGGATCGTGGAGGCCCGAACCAGCCTTAGCAGGGATCTCGGATTCTCATGGAACCTCGATTACGTACATAGTGGAAGCCCATGGGGAGGAAGCGGGCCCGGCGTGGTAACCTATGATTTCGCCACCAACTTCACCATGCCCGCAGGCCCCACCGCGGGAATCACCTTCGCCAACACCGCGGGCACCAAGGTCCTCAATGCCCAGATCGCCCTGGCAGAGACCGAGGGAAAGGCCAAGACGCTTTCCTCGCCGAAGATCATCACACGGGACACCGTAGAGGCCACCATCAAGCAGGGTACCACTATCTATATACCCTACACCGATGAACAGGGGAACAGGACCGCCAAGGAGGTCGAGGCGAACTTAGAGCTGAAGGTAAAGCCGAATATAACTCCCAACGACATGGTGATCATGACCATTAATGTCAGCGATAATGTGCCCGACTATGCCAACCGGGTGGGCGAAAATGTGCCCATCAACACCAAGAGCGCCACTACAGAGATGATGGTGGCGAGCGGGGACACCGTGATTATAGGCGGAATCTACAAAGAGACCAAGGGCGAGTCAACCACCGGTGTTCCTTGGCTCAGCAAGATACCCTTTATCGGATGGCTGTTCAAGACGGAGAGCGTTGCAACGGAGAAAAGCGAACTCTTGATCTTCCTCACGCCCACGGTAGTGTATTCGGACAGAGGAAAGGCCCCTTTTGGAGGATAGCTATAAAATCGTTAAGCGATTTTATAATTGATAATCAATTTAACAGCAGGCATTACCGAGGCACCGTTCATG
>QMLW01000070.1 GCA_003646935.1 Deltaproteobacteria bacterium | reverse complement strand
GTTTATACGTAAATTAAGGCTTTGTAAAGCGTTTTTTGTATATTTTTTATTTTTTTTCCGTGAATTTGTTATTTGCTTAAGAATAGAGCGTTTTTCAGATCAAGCGAGAAGTTCGAATATCTTTTGGTAGGATTGAGAGATTTCGAAGATATGGATGGGGCCATCGGTATTCAGAAGATTGTACAGACCAAACCATTAACCTTTTCAAAATGCTGGTCGGATGTGATGAGTTCAGCTCCGTGTTCCATTGTTTGTGCTGCAATCCAAATATCGTTGGTGGGGATTGGTGTGCCTTGACGTTTAAGTTGAACAGCGATTCTTGAATAACGGTCGGAGGTAATCTTTCCAATCTGTACCAGCTGCACCACTTCATGTTGTAAAAAACTGTCGAGATCCTCCATGTTTTCTTTGCATCTTGTGCCGCTGCGAAACCCGAACATCAGTTCTCCCAGGACAACTGGGGAGAATAAAATCGATTCGGCTCTTACAATAATTCCAACCACTTCAGCGGTATTTCGCTTGAATCCTACATAGGCACTGGTGTCCAGTAGTATCTTCATCGCCACAGCCCTTCATCGATCTGCTCAGATGATTTTATAGCTTCCTGAAACTCCATAGCATCTTTCTTACTCCAACCGCCAGCTAGCTTTCTCAATGATTCTGCCGGGGATCTTTTCTCCTTTTTCCTAAATCCGGTGTACTGATAAATCATGTCTAAGATGACACGGTTCAAGGACTTTTCGCCCTCTCGAGCCATTCTCCGTATTTCTCGTTCCATCTCTGGATCAAGTCCGCGCAAGGTAATCTGTGTCATAACTCACCTCCTGAATCATATTGACTCAGTATATGATCTTTGTCAAGAGGTATTTTGTTGGAATGATAAGGACTCTCTTTTTGTGGGCCGAAGCATAGGGAATTTGCCATTGTGTGTCGGTGTAACAGAAAACCCATGATGTTGTGGTTGTCCCTTTTAAGCCGACCTGCCCTTTTACCTCTTAATCCTGTACCCCAATGGGATAATGGCTTTCAAGGTCTCTATGGCGGCTGTACGATCATGTCCCCTTATGAATCCTATGGAGATTGGTATCTTTGGGCTATAGGATATCTCCTTCCGTACCCGAAGGACTTGGTGGTTACCTTCAATCCCGGCGGTGATTGTTGCCGCTTGAACTCGTTTCGGTCCACGCGTGTAATGATGTCTCTCACCACGGATGGCTCGAAGCCCGTGGCTACAATCTCATCCGGGGCCTTGTTGTCCTCGATATATGCCGTAAGGACATCATCCAAGATCTCATACGGGGGCAGATCATCCTGATCTCGTTGATCGGGTTTCAGCTCAGCTGACGGGGGCTTGGTAATAATTCTCTCGGGAATAATCTCCCGATCCCTATTGATGAACCGAGCGATTCGGTATACGGAAGCCTTGGGCACATCAGAGAGCACGGCTAGGCCGCCGTTCATGTCTCCGTACAGGGTGCAGTAGCCCACCGCCAACTCCGATTTATTGCCCGTTGAAAGGAGTAGATGCCCCAGCTTGTTGCTGATTGCCATGAGCATCGTTCCCCTGATCCTCGCCTGGATGTTTTGGCCCGTGACCTCCGTTTCCACATCCTTAAAGAGGGGCGACAGGTCTTTAAGGAATGTTCCGAATTCCGCGTCAATAGGTATGGTTGTAAGCTCGGCCCCTAGATTGGTCGCGAGCGTTTTCGTGTCCTCGAAGTTTTCCTTATTGGTATATAGAGAGGGCATGAACACCAGCAAGACATTGTCCCCTCCAAGGGCCTGTACCGCAACATATGCGGTAAGCGCTGAGTCGATGCCGCCGCTTAAACCCACCACTGCACTGGAAAAACCACATTTGTAGATATAGTCCCTGGTGCCCATTACCAGCGCATTGAGCATAGATTCGGTGTCTGATTCGGAGATGGGGTGAACCTCCCCTTCCTGGCTCGTTGTGTCGTAGAACACCATATCCTCTTCAAAATCGTGGGCCCTCGCAATTAGATCGCCTTTAGAGCTATAGGCAAGGCTGATACCGTCAAAAAGAACGCTGTCATTGCCGCCGACCTGGTTTACATAAACGAGGGGCACCCCATATTTTGTAACGATATTGAGGAACATATCTCGTTTAAACTCCCGTTTGCCCACATAATAGGGGGATGCCGCAACATTTATAATGAGTTCGGCACCCTCGTTGACCATCCGTTCCACTGGATCGATCGGATAACGCTGCTTCATGAAGAATTCCCTGTCATTCCAGATGTCCTCACACACGGCGAGACCGATCCGGCAATTCTTATAGGGGTATGGAGTGCAATCCGATCCCGGCTCAAAGTATCGGGTCTCATCGAATACATCATAGGTGGGAAGGAGCCGCTTGTGCGCCGTATAGAGTATCTCTCCTCCCTCAAAAAGCGCGGCAGCGTTATAGAGGGGGTTCCCAGCTTTCCTTGGGTTTCTATCCACATACCCGCATATCACGCCAATCCCTGCTATGGATTTTACGAGATCTTGGAGATAGGTGAGGTTCTCCTCGACGAACTCTCTCTTCTCCAAGAGGTCTCGCGGCGGATAGCCCGAGATGACGAGCTCGGAGAAGACCACCAGATCACAGGATTGAGCTTTAGCCTGTTCAGCCGCGGCCTTAATCTTGCCCGTGTTGTAAGCGAAGTCCCCGATGATCGGGTTGAGTTGGGCAAGGGCAATCTTCATTGTGTCAACCCTATTGGTTGAATGGCCAATCGCCATCCCAGCACTTCAAGCACAAGCTCTCCCGTGGCATGTTCAGCGCCTCTACAAAGGACTCCAGGCTGTTGTATTTAACGGAGTCGGCACCGATCCTTTCGGCAACACAGGCCTCAAGGGCCATGAGCTCATCCATGGTGGCGATGTTTCCTTCCGGGAAGTATGTTCTGGCCAACAGTTCTTCATAGGTCCTGGTTGCGATGCCAAAATCGCAGGGATACATCAAGGGCGGGCACGCGATCCGCACGTGAACCTCTTTGGCTCCAGCATGCTTCAATTCCCTTACCTTTTCCCTGATCTGGGTGCCCCTCACAATGGAATCATCGCAAAGCACAATCCTCTTATCCTGAATTGCATATTCCAAGACGGAGAGCTTTTTCTTGGCCATCCTGTCTCGATCATCCTGTGTGAGTTGCGTGTAGCTTCGATCGGCGTATCGGTTATAGAGAAAGACCTCCTGGTACGGCAATCCGGACTGCATGTGATATCCGAGGGCGTGTCCGATGCCTGACATGGGTACCGGTGCTACCAGATCGGCACGAATGCCGCCTTCTTGTGAATCCCTCACTGCTAAGCTCTTTCCAAGATTATTTCTGGCCTCCTGGACATAGAGTCCGTCGATTATGCTGTCCATGCTGGCCGTATACGCCCATTCAAAGGCACAGTGAGCCCTCCGGGGGCTTTTTAATTGGCGCTTGGTCTCGAATCCCTTTCTGTTGATAAGCACGACCTCGCCGGGCCTTACATCCCTGAGGCGCTTTAGTCCTATATGCTGGACGGCCCTCGATTCAGAGCTCACGATAAAGGCACCCGAGCCCTCTCCTAACATAAGGGGCCTGAAGCCATAGACGTCCCTTGCGGCATATATGCCGTCTTGGCTTAACACCACGAGTGAGTAAGAACCCTTTATGGTCACGGCCAGCTTGGAGATTCCCGCGAGCACGTCCTTCTCCTGCATAATAAGCTTGGAGAGGATCTCAATGTCCAGCCCATGGTAAAAGGCCTCTCCCCTGTCCTTCATCTCGGTGAGCAGGTCCGCGGAATTTATAATATTACCGCTGAAGGCAACCGCTATCTCACCAACAGCACCCTGCCACATCATGGGCTGCCGTTCCCTCAGGCTTACGTGCCCTATTCCCATGCTGCCTTTGAATGTCGCCAGCTCATGAGAGGTGAAGGTATTGCCCACCTGACCGTAGTGGGTTATGAGGTGTATTTTGTCCCCATCATAGGTGGCAATGCCGCAGAACTGCTGACCCCTGTGTTGAAGAAAGTCAAGGCCTCGATAGATATCCTCAACACAGGCCGTATCTCTCACGATGCCAAACACGGCGCAGTTATCACCCAGTAATTTCATTGATTGCTTCCTCCTTTTGGCATTGCCTTCCTTCTTACACTATTAAGCGCGTGATTTTATCTTTATGAAAACACGTTGCCCTTGAAGATATTCTCAGGAGAGAAATTTATCAAGCAGTTTCCTGTCATGCTGGGATCTCTTTCGCATCTTTTTTATCCCCTGTGGAATCACGGGACTGCGCTTGGGGATATCTGTCAGCGGGCAACAGCACGAAAGAAAAGGGAATCCCACCATAACCGTTGGGATTCCCTTTTTCCGTTCCTATTTCACCTCAGCTAGTTAATATGGCCTCCGCCTCTTGCCTGTAGGCGTCCATGAGGTACGGTATGCCGGTGACCTTGGCACAGTCCTTCGTGAGGGACATCAAGTCATTTTGAGTGATGGAGCCGAGGGAGAAATTTCTCGTGCCGGCCATAAGCTGCTGCAGCCCGATCCTCAATTTGTCGCAGTAGCTGTACAGGCCGATTGCGCCCAATGGGATATGCTTTATCTCATCAGCCCCAACCAATTCCTTCACCGCCTCGTAGTTCACGAAGATCTCCTCAACGCTGGAGCCATACCTGCTAACGGTTTTCGGCAGCTTATCCTCCTTTAACCATTGAGCTATATTCTTGCCCACCATGCCGGGGATCATCAATGCACGTCCCATGCAGACCGCCTTGACAAAGGGCGCGCCAAGCGCCAGGGCCTTGAAGATACCATCCTCGGAGCTGAAGCCACCCGCAAAGGCGATATCCGGCGGCCTCTCGCCCCTTTCGGCCAGTTTCCGACAAAACTCGTATGCAGCGGAGTGGAGGTAGATGCTGGGCATGCCCCATTCCTGCATCATCCTCCATGGGCTCATGCCGGTGCCTCCACCAGCACCATCGATGGTAAGAAGATCTATATGGGCCTTGGAGCCCCATTTTATTGCCATTGCCAGTTCCCTCAAACCATAGGCTCCGGTCTTCAGGGTTATCCTTGTAAAGCCGATATCCCGCAATCGTTGGACCTCGGCAAGGAACCCCTCCTCGCTGATAAAACCCATTCTGCTGTGACGCTCGAACTCCTTGAGCGCGCCGTCCTTGAACGCGGCCTGAATGGTTTTGTTGGAGGGGTCGGGCGTGACGATATACCCTCTTTTTTGAAGCACCATGGCCCGTTCGATGCTGTTCACCTTTATCTCGCCGCCAATGGATTTGGCGCCCTGGCCCCATTTTAGCTCGATGGTATCGAGCCCGTGTTTGCCATGCACATACTCGGCTACGCCCAAACGAGTATCCTCCACATTCAATTGAACGAGGATTTCCCCGTAGCCCTGGTGATACCTTCGATAGACCTCGATGCGGCGATCCATATCAGGCGATTTGGCGATCTTTTCGTTCTTGTCGAACTCGAGCAGAGGATCTATCCCGCACACGTTTTCACCGCAGACGATGGTAATGCCGCTCAAGGCAGCACCTATGGCGAAGTGCTCCCAGTTTTTGCGGGCGATCTCGGTGGATCCGAGGGCACCGGTGAAGACCGGGAGGTTCATCTTCACCTTTTTGTCCCAGCCGTATTCGGTTTTGGTGTCTACTATGGGAAAGATCGCCGTATCCGAGTCCCCTGTTACCCCATCGCCGAGCCCCTTTGCACCAAGGGCGTAGCCCTGGATGTTGAGGTGGGAGTAATCCACGGGATAATCCTTGTCCGCACCTGCCGTCACATCCCCAAAGGGCCCGGGATACAGCAGTTCCCTGCCCCGGAACGTCGCCTTAAACACCTCGCAGTTCCCAGTGCAGCCATCGATACAGCGGGAACAGATTCCGCTCGTGGGGGTGACGTTTCTGGAGCGATTTGCCGAGGTGGTGGCATCGTTAGAGTTTGGTCTGGCTATGTTACCCATAATACATCCTCCTCGTGTCATAGAGCACAAAAAAATCCACCCATCTCGTCTTCGAGATTAAGTGGACACCCTTGTCAGCAGTAATACGCCCTCGTATTACGTAAAAATCGCCTTTCTTACTTATTGGAATGTTGCATCGATGTCAAGCATTTAAATGTCCTGTGAGATGATAACTGCCTCAGCTATCTCCTTCATGGATTTCCTGGTGTCCATGCTTTTCTTTTGTATCCAGCGGAATGCCTTCTCCCCTGAGAAATTCTTTTTCGACATCAGTATCTCCTTGGCCCTATCGATCAATTTCCGCTTTTCAAGTTCCTCCTCGATCACCCGAGTTTTCACCATAAGCTGTGTGTTCTCTATGGCTATTGCAGCTTGATTTGCTACCGTCGTTATGAGGCTGATCTCAGTTTCTGAAAATCTGTAGGGCTCAATGGTGAAACAATCGAGCACACCGATCACCTTATCTTCCTTTACGTGCAGGGGTACGCCCAACATGGATACAAGGCCCAATTTCCTTGCCATCTCCTTTTCCTTGAATCTGGGCTCTTTCAAGACATCGTCCACCATGAGAGGCCTATTGGTCGAGGCTATGTAACCCACTACGCCCTCGTTCAAACCGAGCACCCTATCCTTAACGTATTCCGGATCAATGGCCTGAGTCGCCTTGAGCCTGACCTGCTTGCCCTTGTCCGTCTCCTCTATCAGCCAAAGCGAGCAGATCTCCACCCCCGTAACTCGAGCGGTGACCATGACCACTAATTTGAGGATATCCCCAAGATATTTGTCCGAGGTGATGGCCATGCTGATCTCGGTGAGTGCCTTGATATATGTATCGTAGGTTTCCGATGATACCTTTTCCATCTATCCAACCGTAATGTTGCCTCGCTAAGGTTACCGAGGTTCAACGTTTACCATGATCTTAACCAGGAACCAGGCATGATGAACGGCTCACCCCAAGCCTTTATAGCATATTTTAGGGTTTGTACGTAGGATATTTTAATCGATCGGCCAAACCAATCCAGCATGGTGTGCTGCCGGCAGCAGTGGCAGGTCCTACGGAAGGGAGCCTGCGGCAAAACGGTGGAAGAGCACCGCAAGAGATGTAGCCGGGACTTCATCATGCAGGGAACGGCACGGTTCCGTTATAGCCATTGCTTTGTTTGAATCAGCTCCTCAAGGGCCCTCCTTTGTATGCCCTGTGTTTGTTCCCATTGCCCGAGGATGCGCTGGGGAATCGTGATCTGAAAGTAGCCTGGACGGAACAAACAGCTTTCTGGTTCTTCATCCCACGCGTACCTGTTGGTGCTATCCAAATCAAAGGGAGTACCCCTGAACCCGCCGGTTACCAAGGAGACCTGAGAGAAGATGTGGCGATCCCTCACCCCCACACAGTTGGGGATGGCGTTGGGGCTGATGCATCGTATGATGCTGGGAGGGATGGTGTTTTGATACCACAATCCAGTTGACGCAAGATACACGCCTTCCCTGATCATGTTCAGGGAATGTAGCTGGTAGGGATTCTTGATGAGCCCATAGGTGGAATCTTGTATCGCCTCAATGCCCAATTCCTCCAGTTCCTGCAGAAAGAAGAGCATGTTTTCCAGATAGAATATGAAATGAAAGACCTCGTCCCTGCCCAACACCATGTTATCGGCGATATCCGCGAGCAGATTGAATATCCGCTGGGAAACGGGAGGGATCAAGTAGAGCTCAAAGAGGGCCTTGAGGTTGAACCTGTGGAGATTTTCCATGAACTGGGGAAGGATGTCATAGCCCTCTGTGGCACGGGAGCCT
This sequence comes from Deltaproteobacteria bacterium, assembly GCA_003646935.1. GTDB lineage: Bacteria > Desulfobacterota > DSM-4660 > Desulfatiglandales > B25-G16 > B25-G16. Next base: position 298 of record QMLW01000070.1, on the reverse strand, counting down.
TGCGCCAGCCCTTTGAGCCCCACGGCTGCCGGCACCTTGCCAACGGGGAGGTGGCGCATGGTGTTGATGGCGTGTGCCTCCGTTTCGGAGAGCGCCTGGGTCACGACCTCGTCTACTTCACCGGGGATGTACTGGTTGCGGAACTCCTGCATGATCTTATAGGCTTGGCGATAGATAAATCTGGTGATAGTCGCTTCCGACGATAGGACCGGGTGCTTCTGGATTTCGTAGCGTAAGATCCTGAGGATGTCTTCGTTGTTGAAGCGTAACACGAGAAAGCGTCCCACCGGTATGGCTC